>CAMWXH010000008.1 GCA_947178165.1 uncultured Porphyromonadaceae bacterium
TCCCCGACACGCCCCTCTATCCCGGTTCCGGAAAAGAATACTCCGGAAGTAAAGAAACCCTCCCCCCTTCCTGAACGCACATCCAAACCTGCACCGGCTCCCGTTGCCGCAGATGAGGGGGAGGAGCAGTTCGAGTTCTTCGGATTGCCTATGGCTCTTCCACAAGTGGATTTCAACATCTCCTATATGCTTTCCGCTCCTTCGGATTATGCCTCTCAGTGGAAGGCTCTCGACAAAGCCGGGACAGCCAAACGCCTGACTCCGGCAATAAAGAAATTAGCCGCCAAGACCGGACTCAACGACTACCTTACCTACGAACTCACAAAGGCTTACATCGACACCAAATTTCCGCAGGCTGATGCTTCCTCAAAGTTGTCGGCGATACATTATCTCCTTGCCAATATGGGCTATGATGCCCGCATAGCAATGTCGGGAGGAAGCACGCCACTACTCCTTCTCCCTTTCAAGCAAACGATATACGCGCGCAACTATTTGATTATAAATGGAGAGAAATATTATGTTTTTGCCCCTGAGGGATTTGATTATAATCGTCTTGGAAGAGAAGGGATACGCACCTGCGCCCTTCCCAAGGATGCTGAAAAAGGGAGCAAGTTCGATCTTGTGTTGGGAGAATTGAAGATACCTTTCAGCCCAAAGAGCTTTAATTTTGAATATGGCCCACTCAAACTTGCAGGAGAGGTGAATGAAAACCTTATGCCAATTTTGTATCACTATCCTCAGATGCCGATAGGTGATTATGCTGTCTCATGCCCTGACCCTCAGCTTCGCCGCCGCCTTGTAGAGCAGGTGAAAAGCCAGATAGGATCGCTCGATGGCGACGAGGGGGTTGAAACGCTCCTTGGCTTCATGCACAACGTGTTCGAATATGCTACCGATGATGACTTCCACGGCTTTGAAAAACCATACTTCCTTGAGGAAACCCTCTATTACCCCAAGAATGACTGTGAAGACCGCGCAATATTTTATACCTATTTCTTGTGGAATGCATTGGGAAAGGAGGCACAGCTGATCTCTTTCCCGGGTCATGAAGCCGCTACGGTGAAGCTTGAGAAGCCGGTTGACGGAACAGCCTATAATTATTCGGGCAAGACCTTTTTCATATCCGACCCCACGTTCATAGGCTCCCACACCGGGATGGTGATGCCAATGTATAAGATGGAGAAGCCAAAAGTGGATTATACTTTTTCTAAATCCGCGAATAATGATTAACTTTGCAGATGAAGCACTCCCATTCCCTAATATTTAAGGATTTTATTGAAAACGGGACTGTCGCGTGGTGTTTCATAAACAAAGTAAATCATGGAAAAACAAGATAGCAAGCCGAAGCTTATCGGAATGACATTGGCTGAGCTTCAGGATGTGGCATATCGCGGCAAGATGCCTAAATTTGTCGGGAAGCAATTGGCTGAATGGCTATACGACAAGAAGGTGTCAGACTTCGACTCGATGGCCAATATCTCAAAGAAAAATAAGGAATGGCTCGCGGCTAATTATGAAATAGGGAGAGACAACCCTTCGAAGCAGTCAAAGTCGAGCGACGGGACTGTGAAATACCTTTTCAATGTTGGAAACGGCAATGCCATAGAGTCGGTCTATATCCCTGATAAGGATAGGGCCACGCTCTGTGTGTCGAGTCAGGTTGGCTGCAAGATGAATTGCTATTTCTGCGCCACCGGAAAGCTTGGCTTCAAGGCAAATCTTACGGCCGGCCAGATAATGAATCAGATACTGTCGATTCCTCCTGCTCCGCGTAAGGGGGAGGAGCCTATGAATCCGCTCACCAACGTGGTTTTTATGGGGATGGGAGAGCCTCTCGACAATTTCAAGGAGGTGGAAAAGGTTATTGAAATCCTCACCTCTCCTTGGGGACTGGCTTGGAGCCCGAAGAGAATAACGGTATCAACGGTTGGGAAGTTGCCTCAATTGAAAGAGCTCCTCGACCGCACTCAGGTTCACGTGGCGATCAGCGTGCATACCGCCGACAATGCGCAGCGTGAATCGATGATGCCTGCCCAAAGGGCGTTCCCGATTTCAAATGTTATGAAAACCCTTTCGGGATATGACTTCTCTCATCAGAGGAGGCTATCGCTTGAATATATAATGTGGCGCGGTGTGAATGATGACATCGCTCATGCCGATATGCTTGTCAAGCTTATTGGAAAGATACCCTGCCGTGTCAACCTGATCAGATTTCATTCGATTCCCGGCGTTGACCTGAAACCCTGCAGCGAGGAGAGGATGATAATGTTCAGGAATCACCTTAACCAGAAAGGGATTACGGCCACTATCAGGGCTTCGAGAGGTGAGGATATAGAAGCTGCGTGCGGAATGCTGGCGGCTAAGAAATAAAGAGAATGTTATGGCAAAAAATATGAGAGTGGGAATCACCCACGGTGATTATAACGGAGTGGGTTATGAGGTGATTGTCAAGGCACTTGACGATGAAAAGATCACCGAATTGTTCACTCCCGTGGTGTTCGGTTCGCAGAAGCTTTTCGAGAAAGCTCGCAAGGATTTCACTTCGGAAATGCCTGTGGTGGAATATATAAAGAACACGACTCAGATTAAGGATGGGCGGATTAATGTGATTGACCTGCCAACCGGCGATCTTCCGTTATCTCCGGGTAAGCCGACTCAAGAATCCGGTGCCTCCGCCGTCGAGGCGCTTGAATTGGCGGTCGAAGCAATCCGTCAAGGTGCGGTCGATGTAATTGTGACTGCCCCCATCTGCAAGACCGCAGTCCAAAGTGAGCTCTTCCATTTCCCCGGACATACGGAATATCTTGAGGCTAAATGTAACGGAGAGGGGGAAACAGCTTCCGAGGATAACGATGATAAGGGAACAGAGGCATCCCCGTTCAAGTCGCAGATGATTCTATTTGATGATTATCTGAGAGTGGCATTGGTCACCACTCATCTCCCGGTGTCGCAAATTTCATCAGCAATCACAAAAGAGAAGGTTCTTGACTCGGTTGAACGCCTTGACAAAGTGCTGAGGTCTGATTTCGGTTGCGAGCGACCCAAGATAGCTGTGCTTTCGCTTAATCCCCACTGCGGTGACAACGGATTGTTGGGCAGTGAGGAAGGGGAGCAAATCATCCCGGCCATTGAGGAGGCTGAGCAGAAAGGACTTCTTGTTTTTGGCCCCTACGCCGCCGACGGCTTTTTTGCGACAAAGGCTTACCGAAATTTTGACGGAGTCCTTGCTATGTATCACGATCAGGGGCTTGCTCCGTTCAAGGCTCTGGCCGGGGAACATGGCGTGAACTTCACAGCAGGGCTGCCTTTTGTAAGGACATCGCCCGACCATGGCACTGCCTTCGATATTGCCTGGAAAGGTGAGGCAGATCCCACTTCGATGAGGGAGGCTATATATAAGGCGATAGATTTGCGCAGGAATAGGGAACGTTATCTGCGTGCTTCACATAATCCTTTGAGGAAGGCAAGGATGGAGAAGGGTGGCCAAGACAAGACAGTTGATTTAACAAAGGAGACCTTATAATGAATTTCGGAATAATAGCGGCCGGTGAAGGCTCGCGATTGGTGGAAGAGGGAGTGGCTTATCCGAAGCCGCTTGTGCCCTTGAATGGCAAGCCTATGATTGGCCGCCTGATTGATATATTCATCAGAAACGGAGCGGAGAGGATTGCTGTCATAGTAAACGAACAGATGACTGAAGTTCGTGAATTCCTTTTCTCCATAAAGGATGAATTGCCCGTGCGGCTCGATATTGTGGTCAAAAGCACCCCCTCCTCGATGCATAGCTTTTATGAGGTGGCGCGCCTTCTTGACGGCCATGGACGCTTTATTGCGACAACCGTTGATACCATCTTCCATGAGAATGATTTCAGCAGATATGTAGAAGCTTATTCATCTGCGGCGGAAGATGTTGACGGCATGATGGCCTTGACCCGCTTTGTGGATGATGAGAAGCCTTTGTATGTGGAGGTTGGAAATGACGGTTTCATCAAAGCTTTCCTCGACAAAGCGACCGCTGAAGCAGAATTTGTATCGGGTGGGATTTACGGGCTCAATTCCTCAGCAGTCAAAGTGCTCGATGGTTGCATGGAACGCGGAGTGAGCCGTATGCGTAATTTTCAGAGAGAGCTTATCGCTGCCGGCCTCAGGATAAAGGGCTACGATATGGGGAAAATTATTGATGTGGATCATGCCGGCGACATCCGAAAGGCTGAGGAATTTATAAAATAGTTAGGAAGTGGAAATAAAGATAGCGGGAGTGTTACGTGCAAGTGCATATTCTCCCAACCATATAGGAAATGATGCGGCGATATTGAATGCGGCCGCTGATGCGCTCAGGAAAAGAGGGTGCAAGGTGAATATATATAGCGAGGAACAATTCCTTAATATTGACCTCGAAGAGGATGTGATTCTCAATATGTGTCGCGGGCAGCAGTCGATTGAAAAATTGCAGGCGCTTGAGGAAGCCGGAAAGCTTGTGATTAATTCAGGGTTCGGGATAGAGAACTGCACGCGCGAGCGCATGACCCGCATATTGTTAGGAAACGATATACCTTATCCCGATTCATTGATAGTCAACACCAATGAGGATGTGCGTCCCGAACTTGAAAAGAAGGGATTTTCCTCCTGCTGGATAAAGCGCGGCGACTTCCATGCAATGCATAAGGAGGATGTGAGCTATTGCCGGCACATCGAGGAGGCTCAGGAGGTGCTTCATGAATATTTCTATCGCGGCATCAAGCGTGCGGTGATTAATGTGCATCTCGTGGGCGACCTTATCAAGTTCTATGCTGTGCAAGGACAGCCCTTCTTCTATTGGTTCTATCCATACGATGCGCATTACAGCAAATTCGGAGACGAGGCTATAAACGGCAAACCGCATCACACCAATTTCGATCCCGACAAACTGCATGAGATGTGTGAACGTGCAAGCAAGCTGATGGATGTAAAGGTGTATGGCGGCGATTGCATAATAGATGCCGACGGCACCGTGCGCATAATAGATTTCAACGATTGGCCGAGTTTCGCCCCGTGCCGAATGGAGGCCGCGCCTTACATTGCAAAATGCGTGCTGCAGTCTATAAAGGAATGGCGAAAAGGAAAGGAGGAATAGGAGATGGCCGAAAACAGTGAGAAAAAAAGCGGTTTCAAGGATTCCTTGAAATCAATGGACACGGAGGAGACATTTGACCTCATATTTTATCGGCCGATAGGTTATGCGTGGGCATGCCTGGCCAAGAAACTTGGTGTCACTCCGAATGCTATAACGATAGCATCCATATTCTTGGGTGTCGGAGCCGGTGTTTGCTTCTATTTCAATAATCTTTGGATCAACATATTGGGAGTGTTCCTGCTTGTGTGGGCCGACAGTTTTGACAGCGCCGACGGACAGTTAGCACGAATGACAAAGCAGTATTCTCGCATTGGCCGTATTCTCGACGGACTCAGCGGAGATTTCTGGTTCGCGGCTATTTACATAGCCATATGCCTGCGTGAAAATGTGACAAGCGAATTCTTCATGGCGCACAAGTGGGTGATATGGGTTGTGGCTGTGGCTACGGGATTCGTGCATGGGATACAGGCCGCGATGGCCGATTATTACCGTCAGTTCCATCTCTATTTCCTCAAAGGGGAGGATGGAAGTGAACTCGAGAATGCCTCAGTGCTTTGGGACCGTTTTCATTCCTTGAGCTGGAAAAAGGATTTCTGGAAAAAGCTGGTCCTTATGTTCTATACCAATTACACTGTCGGGCAGGAGAAGCGTACTCCCTGGATGCAGAAATTGCGCAGGCTGCTGCGGCAGAAATATAACGGAGCCATCCCTCAGAGTTTCCGCGATGCTTTCCGCGCAAAAAGCAAACCGTTGATGAAATATACCAATATCCTTTCATTCAACACCCGCACTTTCGCGCTTTTCGCGGCAATCCTTATCTTCAGAATGCCATGGCTTTACTTTGCATTTGAACTTACTGTGCTCAATTTCATTTTAATATATATGATGGTTCGTCACGAACGCATCTGCCGTGGATTCTATGAAGAGCTTTCTGAAGGGAAAGCCTGACAAGGAAGCTTGCGGTGGGTGGTGACGCTTGCTTAAGATTGGAGGACAGAAATAAAATAATAAGTAATTATGAATCTTGATATAGCAAAAGTTAAAGGCATAATCTTTGATTACGGTGGCACTCTCGATACGGGAGGAGACCATTGGAGCGTGGTGATATGGCAGGCCTATCAGAAAGCCGGAGTTGCTGTTGATGAGGCAGAATTTCGCGAAGCCTATGTCTTTGCCGAGCGAGAGCTGGCTAAGACGCACCATATACTTCCCGAACACGATTTCAGCGACCTCTTGAACATCAAGATGAAACTGGAATTGCAATGGCTTTCGGAAAATGGACATTTCCCTCCTGCGCAGGTGGATGAAAAAGCGAAGGAGGTGGCCGGATACTGCTATGAAGCGGCAAAGAGCAAGGTTGCCGAGGCCAAGCCGGTATTGGAGGCGCTGATGAAAAAATATCCGCTTGTGTTGGTTTCTAATTTCTATGGCAACATAGAGAATGTGCTAAAGGATTTCGGAATCGATAAATGTTTCAAGAAGATAATTGAGAGTGCCGTTGTAGGGGTAAGGAAACCGGATCCAAAGATTTTTGAGCTTGGCGTAGAGGCCCTCCATCTCTCTCCCGCGGAGACCCTTGTGGTGGGCGACAGTTACGGTAAGGACATTGTGCCTGCCGAGAAGATCGGATGCCAGGTATTGTGGATCAAAGGACAAGGCTGGACTGCGGCAGATGATGAGCAGACCCACGACAATATTATCTCGGATATTAAGCAGGTTGCCGAACTGTTGGGATAAAATGATCAGAGCCGGGAAATAGGTTAAATTCCCCTTTTTCTGAGTTTTTCAGAGTCATAAAACTATTTGCCTTATTAAAGTTTTTTAACTAAAAACTTTAATAAGGCTTATTTATTAACATATAATGGATAAATTGAAAAGAATTTAACAATAATTAATAATTGAGGAGGATAAATTTTAGTAAAAATACTTTGTGAAATGTAAAATAGGATATAATTTTACGTGCTCAAAACATATTTGGCATGAAAAAGCCGGGAAAAAGATATGCATTGCTTATATTATTCCGGCCAATAAAAAAGAAAAAACAACATAACAACGAATATTTAGACAACTATGGCAAAGAAAGCAGAAGCACCCAAGGGAAAGCTTGGTGTTTTGGTAGTAGGACTCGGCGCAGTTACGAGCACTTTCATGACCGGTGTGCTTATGGCACGCAAAGGCCTTGCAAAGCCTGTGGGATCAATGACTCAGTATGACAAGATCCGCGTAGGCAAGGGCGAAGATAAGAAATATCTCCATTATAAAGACATAGTTCCTATCGCAGAGCTTGATGATATCGTGTTCGGCGCATGGGACGTATATCCCGCTAATGCATACGAATCTGCAATCAATGCAGAGGTTCTCAAAGAGAAAGATATCAATCCTGTAAAGGAGGAACTCGAGGCAATCAAGCCTATGAAGGCCGCTTTCGACAAGAACTATGCAAAGCGTCTTGACGGCGACAACGTTAAGGATGTCAAGGACCGTTGGGATATGGTTGAACAGCTTCGCGAAGATATCCGCAATTTCAAGAAAGAGACAGGCGTTGACCGCGTTGTAGTTCTCTGGGCGGCTTCAACTGAAGTTTATGTTCCGGTTGACGAGGAGGTTCATGGTTCTCTCGAGGCACTTGAGAAAGCTATGAAGGCTGATGACAAAGAGCGTATCGCGCCTTCTATGTGCTATGCATACGCCGCGCTTTCAGAGGGTTGCCCCTTCATTATGGGTGCTCCTAACACAACTGTTGATATCCCTGCAATGTGGGAGCTTTCAGAAAAGACTGGCATGCCTATCGCCGGTAAAGACTTCAAGACCGGCCAGACACTCGTTAAATCAGGTTTTGCTCCTATCATCGGCACTCGTTGCCTCGGTCTCAACGGCTGGTTCTCAACCAACATTCTTGGCAACCGCGACGGCCTCGTGCTTGATGAGCCGGCTAACTTCCGCACTAAAGAGGTTTCCAAGCTTTCAACTCTTGAGAGCATCCTCGTGCCTGAAGATCAGCCTGATCTCTACGGCCACGGCAATGATGAGGACACTCAGTATTATCACAAGGTGCGCATCAACTATTATCCTCCCCGCAATGATAACAAAGAGGGTTGGGATAACATCGACATCTTCGGCTGGATGGGCTATCCGATGCAGATCAAGATCAACTTCCTCTGCCGCGACTCAATCCTTGCAGCTCCTCTTTGCCTTGACCTCGTGCTTCTCAGCGACCTTGCCGCACGTGCAGGCCGTCACGGCATACAGCGCTTCCTGAGCTTCTTCCTCAAGAGCCCGATGCACGACTACACCAAGGGTGAAGTTCCTGTGAACCACCTCTTCCAGCAATACACAATGCTGAAGAACGCTATCCGCGAGATGGGCGGTTACGAAGCAGACGAAGAGATCGATTAATATTGATCAGAATATAAGTTTAAAAGCTTATAAGAATAATTCGCAACAACTCTTTTTATCATAAGTCAAGGCGGCGCTTCTTTCGGGGAGGGCCGTCTTTCTCGTTTAGTGACAGAAGTGAAGCTTTTTATTTTTGCTATGATTTTGAGATTAAGGAAGTAAGTGTTATATTTGTGCAAGAAAACAGGATTAAGATAAAAGATTAAGAGACTATGAGGAGGAATTTGCTTTTAGGGATTGCGCTTGTTTTTGCTCAGTTGATAGCGTTGGGGCAGAACCCGTCAAGAGAGGGTGTAAAAACGATGCAGGGTCAAAGGGAGTATTCTATAATCGTGAACCAGACAAATGATACGCTGAAGTTAAATTCCAAGCTGAGAGGAGTATCTCAGAACCGCGGATTGTTGACCGACCTTGTTTCCGGTTATATGAGCATGGGGACATCAACCCTTCTCAGTGCATCTTCCGGTTTGCTGAATATGGGCGTATCCCTAATTAAAGAAGCTACTCGCGACAAACGCCCCGATTGGGAGAAAGCTGTCAGAGAGGAATCTGTGTTCGTGAAGTATCTTCCGATGCAGATGCAGGTGCTTGATTTTTATGGCGAACCGTCGCCCAATGGCGCCCTTGATCCGATGAATATGAAATTCAATGGATTCGGGTGCAGGCAGGTGATAAATGTAAAGGATGAGAATGGGAAAGATGAGGAGCAGGAGGTGTTCTATATGACCTGCTCTTTGCGTTCAGACACGGTCGGCGTGGCGCGAATGCTAAACCATTCGAAATTTGAGGTAGTGATTGATGAATTAAGGTTCAATCCCTATCTGTGTAATTTGCCCAACGATTCCGTAAACCCTAATCCGGCAACGAGGGTGCCTTTCTCCTTTGACCGCAGAAAAAATCTGATGTTCAATGTTGATGCCGTGCTCACATCCTCCTGGATTAACGAGGCAATACAGGTGTTCAACGATGTCGAATTGGGGAGGTTTCATATTCAGGCCGCAATCCGTCCCGAACAGCTTGACGAGGATGGAGTGTTCCGGTATAATAGGGCTAAGGAGGAGGATAAAGCTAAACAGGTGAGCGTGACAGGCGAGAGCTTCATCGTTCCGCGTTCATATATCGGCACTTCAGATATGCAAACAGCCGAAGATAGCTGGGGCACAGGCCAGTATAAAGTTAACATGATTATTTCCGAGAGTTGTCAGATTAATGACGATTTTTACAAATCATTGGATAAGGGGAAGAAAAAATGGAATAAAGATATATGGGGTGAGGAATGGAAGATAATGAAGAACCGGAGTCCCCGCGCCAATATGTGGACTCAGATTAAGAATACGATATTCCCGCAGTTTTCAGGTGAGACCTGGATATCAACTATAACAGAACCTTTTGTCACTACGCTTGTGAAACATGAAGGGATGCTTATGAATGCCGGAGTAACAAAGCTCTTGCCCGGAACCACTTCTGCCACTCAGGCAGCCGCGGCCGGAATGTCAACCCAAGGTGGTGCAAAAGGAGGCCAAACCACGCAAGGAGCCGGACAAGGAACACAAGGAGTCGCCCCGACCCAAGGAGGGAAAGTAGGGAAGCCCTAATAATCAGAAGAAAATATGAAAAGAATTATATTAACAGCCTTGATGCTTTTGATAGGGATTTTCTTAAGCATCGAGGTGCGTGGCGAAAATAAGATTGCCGAGGAACTTGAACTTCTAAAGAAGGCGGCCTTGCTGGAGCGACAGGCAGTAAGGGAGAAGAACCAATATGCCCTTATCGATGCCATTGAGACCTACGGCAAGCTAAGCATCGACCCGCTGATGGCAGAGACTGTTGAGGAAACAGCCTCCGGTGCCCTCGGAGAGCCGGTGTGGCAGTTCAATGAGAAGTATTGTGAATATCTTTTGGATACAGATTTTGAGGTTGTGAAATTGAAAGACCTCTCTGCAATGAGGGGCTTCCCGACGATAATGGGACGTTCATACTCGCTGGCACCCGGCTCCTCCGCATCCATTATGCTCGAGGGGATGGGGGAATGTCAGATGCTTGTTGTGTCGGAAGACAATTCAAAGCTCAATGTAGGTGTCTCCTATGATTCCATGGCATTCCCTGTGGAAACTGAAGAGGATGGGACGGTGAGTTGGTCCATATTTAATCTCCCTCAAGATGAGATTGTGCCTGTAAAGATAAAAATAGAGAATCCGTCTGACAAGAGCGTTTCCTTTGTAATTGGTATAAAGTGAAGAAATTACTCCTATTTTTTCTCCTGTTATGGAGTTTTACAATTTCAGCGGCTGTGCCTGTAGGCGTTTTGATGCGACAGGCCGACAGCCTGTATAAGGCAGCGTCATATAAAGAATGCAGCGAAATTTATGACCGGGTTTGCAGCGACACCGCTGTAAATATTCTTGTGCGCCTGCGTGCCGCTAACAGCTTGGGAGAGGCACTGCTTGATATGGGACGTATCCAAAAGAGTTTTGACGCTTTCGAAAAGGGAATTGAGATTGGAGAGGGATCGAAGAAGGGATTTTCGGCTACCGACCGTCTGCGTCTTAATACAGCAGACCTGTATTCGCAGTTTGGGAAATATGGGGATGCGCTGCGCCTGCTTGATGGGATAAGAGATGATGCTCCACAAGATATTAAGATTCGCAGAGCCGCCCTGTCGGGAACTGTTTATGGCCGAATGAAAGAATATGAGAAAGCACTGGAAGCAATAGAGGAAGCGATTGCGTCTATGAGTAATGATTCCGCAAATTATGGCGTGCTTCTTCAGAACAAAGGTTATATCTGCATGGATGCAGGGAGATATGATGACGCCGGCCTCAACCTGGAGGAGGCCATAGGATATCTTAAAGGCGATAACCGTTATGTGGCTCTTTCCAACCTCGCTTTGGTTGAATCAAAAAATGGAAGCCATGAGAAAGCCCTTAAGGATATTGATGCCGCTGTTTCATACTTCAGAAAGGGGGGAGAAAAAACAAAGCGCGATTATCTGATAACCCTGCGCAAGAAAGGAGAGATACTGGCCGGCTCCGGCGATCGTTCGGGTGCCGACAAAGTATTCCGGGAATATTTTAAATTGGAGAAGGATAACATTTTCCGCACCCTCCCTTCCATGAATGTCAACACTCGCCTGAACTATTGGACTGCTGTCAAGCCGGGATTGTCGAAAATCTTTTTGATAGGTGAAGAGGGGGGAGACTTCCTTACCGATGTAGCTCTTTTCCGCCATCAGACATCTCTGATGGGAATGAACGACACATCCCGACTGCGTGAAAACCTGAGCTTAGATGCAGGAAAGCTCAGAGCTAACTTGCCTTCCAAAGGAGCCGCAGTGCAATTGATAGAATATGAAGATGGTAGTGATAATGTAAAATGCTATGCTGCCGTGGTCACTCCAAAGAGAGGGGAGACGCGTTTCGTTCCCTTATTCTCTGAAAAAATTGTAAAAGATGCAGGGCGAGTGAGAGGGGAATCAATTCTGAACGCCATATCCAAAGAGAATCCTACTTTGATAGATGCGTTGTATTCTTCCGTTGCGTTAGCAGACAGCGTGTGGCAGCCTATCCTTTCCGTTTTGCCCGAAAACATCGAAGATATATATTTTACTCCTGAGGGTGTCTTTCATCTTTGGGGCATAGAGAATATGCCTGCAAAAGCGCTTGACGGGAAACGGCTCCATCGTTTATCTTCTATGGCTAACATTAAGGGGAAAAAGATGAATCAAGGCTTGCTTTCAGGCAAATCTATGATAGTGGGAGGCCTTGATTATTCTTTGCGCGCTGATAGAGATAGGGAGGACGGGGATACGTCAAAAGAGGAAGCTGTTTCCGATGGCAAGAGAGGTGATTTCACTGCCTTTGTACTTCTTAAGGAGCGTTATCCTAAAGTTCGCGAACTATTCCGCTACTTGCCGGCTACGCGCACAGAGGCAGACACAATCTCAGCGATTTTAAAAGGGAAGGCCACATTACTCCATGAGCTGAAAGAGGATGTTTGCAAAGAAATATTGTCCGGCTACAATCATGTGCATATTGCAAGTCACGGATATTGTCTTGTGAGCGGTCTGGAGGGGACTCCCGTTTCATTAAGCGACAGTGTGATGATTGACCGTTCGTTGCTCTATTCCGGAATAGCACTTACCGGTGCCAACAATATGGAAGGAACCGAAGGGATGGATGATGGAATACTAAGCGCACGTGAAATTTGCGATCTTGATATGAACGATGTAGGCCTTGTTGTGCTCTCTGCATGCCAGACAGCAAAGGGAGAAATCACCGATGAAGGGGTATCCGGATTGGTGAGGGCCTTGAAGATGGCAGGGGCCGGCACTATTGTTGCATCCTTATGGGAGGTTGACGATAATTCAACAAGGCTTTTTATGGAGGGATTCTATGAGGGACTGCAAAATGGATTGTCGGCGGCTGATGCATATTCATCTGCACGTTCAAAATTAAAAGAATATACACGCACAGTGGAAAAAAGAAGATTCTCGCCTGCTAAGATGAAGAGAGAAAAGGGAGAAGGAGAGGTGAAGGAAGTAAGGCCATACACCACTCCATTCTATACCTCTCCCTTTATACTAATTGATTGAGATGGGGCCTTAGTCCATTGCGTCAAGAAGAATGAAAGCCGCCCAATATTTTGGATCGCTCCATTCCGGTCTCTCTTTCACTGCCATTTTTGCTTTATCAAGTGCTGATTGTTTTGAATCGCCTTTGAGGAGCCAGTTCTGATAAAATTCTTTCATAAGGAAAGAGGTTGCTTCATCATCCACTTTCCATAAAGACATAAGGAGCGATTCAGCACCGGCCTTCTTGAAACCGCGTTGCAAACCGAACACACCATCGGCGCTCACTTTCCCTAACGCCGTCTCGCAGGCTGAAAGCACAATCAGATCAAGTCCTTCAAGGTTAAGAGATGCGATTTCAGCGGCCGACAATACTCCGTCATCAATACCCGAATTGTTTCCCCCTTTTCCGTATAGGGCTGGGTTGGCGCCTGCGAAAAGAAGCCCGGAACGTTCCATAGCGATCTCTTCGGGAGTCTTTTCGGCATTTGAATTGCGTTGGAAATATGACAATGTTTTCGACTGGCCTTCATCGAAATAGAAACCATGAGTTCCGATGTGAAGCAGGGCAGGAGCTTTACCACTCAAGGCTTTTACTGATGTTTCCGTTCCCTTGTCGGCAAGCAGAAGCCGGGATGATTGATTCAGGCTATCCTTAAGGAGAGAGGAGAGGAAGAGAGCCTCTTCTTCAGTTCCGGGAAGCTTAGGGGCTTTCTTAACAAAGGCGCGTCCGTTGGCATCTTTCTCCTCCATGAAAGAGAGATCGGTCAGGGAGCGTGTAGGTTTGACTTCAGGATAATTCATGGCATCGGCGGCGAGTGTCTCCTGAGGTGTGTCATAATTTATACCTCCATAAATAACAGTGCCGTCCCCTTTGTTTTTAGTGCGGTCAAGTGCGAGCTGACGAGTGGAGGTGAGGCGGCGGAAATTGATTGGCTGGCCATTTCCAATTTTTTCTATGCCAGGCAGAGACTCCAAAGGGGTTACAGCCAAGCGCCCTTGCGGCGCAAACCAGATGGTATGAATCCCGTCAAGGAGGTTGCCCCATTTGCCCCATATTTCAGTGGCCAATTCTTCATTTTCGTGAGCATTTTGGTATGGATTCTTATGGTTGAACTGATATACGAGGTCGCGTAGCACCGGAGTTTCCGAATCATGGCGTAAAAGTAGTCCGACCCCCACGGAAAGTGAGTCTGAGAAAACAATATCAAGCAGTTCAACAGCGGTTTCACCCGGTTTCAGTGCCTTTTTCACCTCCTTCCAGTCAACCGTAAGCTGACGGTTATATTGGCCGGTGCGTTCCTTCAGGGCAACGAGCAGATTGCGCTCAGAGTCATGAGCATCCTTCCTGAGTTTCTCAAGACCCTCCTTATATTCCCGGCTCTCGCGGTCGGCGAGTTCAGAATTATTGCTCTTGGCTCTTTCATATAATGACTTTGAGCGTTTAAAATCGTCATAGAGCTTGTTTATCTTGCGGTTCTTGGCCTGGGTGACAGCCTCTTCCACAGTCTGATCGGAAGATAGGAGGAGCGAGTTGGAGAAAAGAGCGGCATCGTAGGCAAGGGCATCAAATTCAGGCACGTCGCTTGCCGTGCGCGCGGCCTGCGGAAGGGTGGTTTTATAGAAGGGGAGGATAACGTTCCAAAGAGAGGTTCTTTCCTGATTCGACATTGTGAGGAAATTATTAAGCACAAAATCGCGCGACATAGTGAAAGCGTCGCGGAAAGAGGAGAGAGCTTTGGGAAAGTCGCGGTTCCCGAGATAACAGTCACCGTAGGCTGCTAAAAGCTGAAATTCCTCTGTCACATTAGCGGTCGATTTGGACTGCGAAATTTCGTCAAGAAGCTTAAGGGCGAAATCGAAGTCGCCGGTTCTGTTGGCGGCGGAAGCAATCACCATCTTAAGCGCAGGGAGAATCCTGACGTTCTCTTTCGATAAGGTGGCATAACACTCCATCCCCTTATTATATGCGTCGGTCGCTTCTCCAGCAGCAATGAGGACTTGCAGGTAACTTTGAAGAAGGTATTGTGTTAGCTGTGCCGTTGCACCATATTTTTGGGTGAAATCGTTTATATATCGTTCATAAAAATCCTCTATACCGGGGAGTCCATTATCCAAGTATGCATTGTAGGCCATTTCTGGAAATTTTAATAGTTCGGAATCTGACTCATCAAAAAGAACGGAATTGCCGAATTGAGCGGTATATATAGAGGATATCTCTTCACTTTTTTCTCTCTCCCCACACATTTCAAGCAATTGACTATATATCCCCATTTCATGGAATATGCGGATAATGTCATCTGTTGTTTCGTGTGATTTGAAATAGGGATATGCCTTGTCGAAAGTATCTTTAGCCTTTGGGAAATCTCCGGCAGAATAATAGGTGTAGGCAGCATATGTAAGTCCAAGCATCGAGAAAAAAGAGTTATATTTGTTTTTTAGGACATCATCTTCAAGATGTTGTGCCATTTTTACCGCCTCTTCAAATCTGTTTGAAGCCGTAAGCGTGCGTGTTTTGTCAATTTTCCACCAAAGATAAAGTTCTTTATTTTTCTTGAGATCAGGATAGGACGCCAATATATCATTCAGGAGCTTATCGGCTTCTTCATATTTGGCAAATGTAAGGAAACCTTCCACTACATCCAATAGGTGAGAGGTTACCTCAGTTTTAGAGAATTTATTCCACGATTCCATCAGGATACTTTTTTCTTTCTCGTGGACTCTCAGAGCATCTTCCAGCTGAAGATTAAAGCCATAAAGGTTTGCAAGCTCATGAAGTGCCCTGACATACTCCAGTGATTTTTCATTGGAGGTCTTCTCAAGGGTCTCAACTCTATTTTTTGCGGAGGCAAGTGAATTATGTTTATCTCCTAAATGCGCATATATTTCTTGCTGGGTCTGATAAAGCTCAACGGGCACCGGATTGCCGGAGTCAGAGAAAAAAGCTATGGCCTGTGAGTTATATTTCAAAGCTTCCTCTGCATTCCCGACTCTGATCTGCTCGTTGGCATGAATGTCGGCAAGCCAACCCTTCATCATTCCGATAGACGGATTGGTGGGATTACGTTTTATAATATCATCTAACTCTTGGTATATTCGGGTAAGAGTTGACTGCTCATGGTGTAATATGTATGAAGCCCAATGGGCTTTGAAATAATCGGGGTTCACTATGCCAACATCCCCATGGTTTCTGAAAAAACCGATTGTCTTGTTAAGCCACTTCTTATTCTCCTCAATGTCCTCCTTTTTATCGGAAAAGAATGATGATAAGCCACAAATCTTTAGTGCCCAGGTCGCTACAATAGGGAATGTGGATGAATATTTCTCTATCTTTGAGAACTTACTTTTTGCATATTCCAACGCCGCTCGCTTATCTCCAGCAGCACTTATCAAGTCTGCTTTTGTCATATAGGCTTCGATAAGATGGTATGCACCGTCATCTCCCTTGCGTTCGAGCACCAAGATTGCATGGTCAATCCAATCTTCGCTTTCATTGTTTCGTTTGAGAGAGCATAGGGCATTCCCATATATTGTCATTAGGTCGGCGTAATCCTCAGCATTTATATCTGAGTTTTCATTAAGAATGTCGAAAGTCTCTTTTGCATATTTTGCCGTACTCTCAGGATCATTTTTATAGTGGTTAACAAAAGCCCGTTGCTTAAGCATCGTTGCCTTGGCTTCGTAGGGATATGGTTGATCAGGATGTAGGGAGCTGTAATAATCTATAAGGTATAAATCCTCGTCAATAAGTGAATCGGCTTTATCAAAATCAATGTCGCGCAGTTGGAGCATCCCCATAATTATCCCTTCAAGCGCATTGGAAGAATTGACTTTTTTCTCTTTGGAAAGGGTATCCCATTCAGCAGTAGCATCTGAAAGTATGGCAGAATAAATGTCGTCGCGGTTCATCCGTAGATAAACTCCCGCGAGGAGATCCATCAGCACGGAATGCAGGTAGCCGTTATATTCCATATACCCTTTCAGTTGTTCGCGGGCCTTCTCGCCTAATTCTGTTGCAGCGGCATAGGCAGTGGCGTAATGCTCGGGAGGATAAGTCTTGTTGCGGTTATCCCTGTTCATCTGGTTAAGAAAGGCATCCAACGCCTTGACCGTATTCACAGCCCCCATGAAAAAAGTGGCTTCCGGCTTTAGCACCTTTACTAATTCCTCCATCTCCTCGGCACACCTGAGAGCCTTCTGAACATCCTGGGTGACCAGATAAAAATCCATAAGATTATACAGCCCTGCGAGATAAGCGGGATGATTGACTCCGAATGTAGATTTCAATGGCTCGAGTGAACGGTTGATTTTCAATTCGGCAAGAAAAGGCATGCCGTTGCGAAATTCGGTATAAGCTTCCTCCAAAAGAGAATCTGCCTCCACGGTTAGTCGTCGGTCCACCGGCTCAAGGTTGTAGGATAACTTTGAGGTTTTCTTGGCTCGCTCCTTATCCCCTTTCTTATAAAGCGAGGCGGCAAGCCACTCCTCCCCGTATGTGCGTCGTGTTGATGTTTCGGGGAGTGTGACGCTGTCGATTTGCCATACTTGTTCAAAAACCGGAATGGCTTCTTTATATTTCCCTTTATTATAAAGCTCCACGCCTATGCTGAAGAGAGAATCAGACTGTGCTGTCTGCGAAAGGAGGGGCTCGGATAGGAACGTTAAGGATAGAAGTATAAGTAATGATGATAGAAAGCGCATGAGTTCGAGTATAAGTATTTAAAAATCAATATATGCAAAATTATTAAAAAAATGGGAATTTACGAGAGTGACAATTATCAAAGCTTTACTTTTTAATGTTAATATTCATAGAAATATGTAAATATTTTGTAACTTTGCAGTGATAACAGGCTATATTTGCAATTATAGCATTTATGAACGAAGATCATAACGGACATACGGACCCTCATTCCAAAGATGTGAATCGGGGACGGCGTGTGGCGGCAAAAGTGATGAAGAGTGATTCGCTTGTGCCGACATTCCTACGTTCTATCTTGTCGTCGCAATGTTCTTCCTGGACCGATATGATCATAAGTTTCGCACTCTTCGCCTGGGTGCATCTCACGCCTTTCCTTTCCACAGCCATCGGCGCATTCGTGGGCGGCGTGGTGAACTGTGTCATCAACTACCGGTTCACTTTCCATGCCACCGGCATACCATGGAAATCGGTGGTTGTGAAGTTCGCATTGGTATGGGCCGGTTCATTGCTCCTTAATTCATACGGCACGCACGCCTTGTATTATCTGTTCACCCGCTGGGACTGGCTTATCGACATGGGCTTCCGTCCGGATGGATTTTTCGCCGCCGCGCGGCTATTGACCTCTTTGATTGTTTCTTTAGTCTGGAACTTTCTGCTGCAAAGATATTTCGTATTCCGCAACACCAGTTTTGACCGTAAGATAGTTGATTTTCTGGAACGTCTCCCATTCCTTTCTCAGGCAGAAAAACAGGGGGAATGACTCGTCGCGATGTGACAAAACAGGGTCTGAGACGTTTTATAAAGAGAGAAAAGAAAGATATGGATACAATGGAAAATGCTGCCGCCGATGCTGAAAAGAAGAGAGAGGCGGCCAATAAATATAAAGACTACGATGTCCGCCCCGACGTAATGAACGCGGAGGATATAATGAATATGGTTCCACAGTTGCGCGGTCATGACAAGCTGGTTAAAAAGGTGATGCATCTCCTTATGCTTGATGAGGTGAACCGGGTTCACGGGGCTTGGTGTTATGATCCGGGGCCGGCGTTTGCACGCCATCTTTTGGACGATGAGTTTCATGTGCCTTTAAAGGTGGATAACGAGGAGATACTTGCCAATTTCAAGGAGGGCGCATTTATAACCGTCAGCAATCATCCCTTCGGCTCTATTGATGGAATTGCTCTGATAGCCCTTGTGACTAAATATCGCCCTGAATATAAGGTGATGGTTAATATGATATTGGGTAAGATATCGGCAATGGGCCCTAATTTCATTAAAGTCGATCAGTCGCAGTCGGCCGAGTCGGATAAACGGCGTGTGTCGGTTAACGGCATCCGGGAAGCCATTCGTCAGTTGAAGAATGGTGAGCCTCTCGGCTTTTTTCCTGCCGGGGCCATGAGCAAGAGCAACTGGCATAACTTCCTTGTTGACCGGGAGTGGCAGCATTCGGTGTTGCAGATCATAGCAAAGGCCAAGGTGCCGGTAATTCCAATCTATTTTCACGGTAATAATTCGTGGTGGTTCAATTTCTGGGGTCATGTGTGCTGGCCGCTCCGTTCCCTATTGCTGCCGAGACAGCTGTTCAATCATAAAAAGAACCGCGAGATGCATATCTCGATCGGCGAACCGATCACACCTGAGGAACAGGCACGATTCAAAGGGGATGCTGTGGCCTTAGGAAAATATCTTCGTGAAAAGACCTATGAACTGGCAAGGAAGTAAGCCGTAAGATTAAAGTTGTAGGATTTGAGGCCTATTTCCTGAATAGGTTCAGAATTTTATAGCCCATATCCTGCATTGTCAGAATGAATGGGGATATAAATGGAATCTGTGGGGAAAGAAGGGCGCGGTAATGCGATTTGCGCGCTGTGGTGAAGAGCTTGAGTTCGCCGGGATGGCAGACCACTTCTATATATTCATCCATAGTGGCGGGTTCGCCGTCGAGATGTGCCGGGCCGGTCCCTTTGCGGGTTATAATCAGATTGCGTGCGCGGAATGTGGTTGCGTTTGCTGTTTTTCCAACCAATCCGGCAAGCACATCAATCCCGGCGAGAGCCAATTTGAGCGGTGACCCCTTGTGTATTATGGTTATATCAAGCAAGCCGTCTTTGATTGAAGCGGTGGGAGCGATATATGCGTTATTGCCATATTGAGATGCGTTGCAGCAGGCCACCAAAAGCGCTTCTTCTGTGATTGTTTCCCCGTTAGCTATTATGGTGTATTCCTCCGACCTGTACTTCACAAATTCATCGAGTGTGGTCTGGAGATAGGTGGTGAGTCCGCGCTTCCCTTTTTCGCTGAATTTGTATGTCACGGTTGCATCAAACCCCATGCCGAAGGTGCAGAAGAAAGGCTCACCGTTGGCCGTGGCATAATCGCACGGCAACACACGGTCTTCAGCTATGACCCGCATGGCTCCTTTTACCGTAAGGGGAATGTTAAGGTGTCTTGCCAATCCGTTACCTGACCCCATTGGAATTATTCCCATCGCCACTCCGGATCCGCAAAGCGCGCGTGCGGTTTCGTTAACCGTTCCGTCGCCGCCGCATGCAATAACCCCATAATATCCCTTCTCAATAGCTTCCTTTGCAAGCCGGGTGGCATCCTGTGGGCCGGTAGTGAAACGTATGTCAGTGGCGAGGCTATAACGAATCGCCTCGTGCCTGATCATCTCGTCAATTCCTTTCTTGGAGGCCGTGCCTGAGATAGGGTTTATGATAACCATCAGCTGTTTCACTAATCGCATAACTTTTATATCTTATGGGGTGAGTGAGCCATATTATGACTTTTATCCGTTTAACCGAAATCCGAGTGCAAATTTAGTTAAAAAAGAGGTAAGCCACAAATGAGTTTATAAACAGCCAATGATCTCTTCGGCTGTGGGCACCGGATTGTCGCCCCAAGCGCGGATAATGGTGAGGTCGGGGGAAAGGATATAGATGCGAGGAATCACCGATTGCGCAAAGAGATTATAAACAGTCCTGTCCTCCTGGGCTGAGTAGGGGAGGGTGAGGCCATTTTCTTGCCAGAATCGTTCGATAGATTCTTCTCTTTCAGCGCGTGATATGCAGAGGAGACGGGCAGGAATACGTCCGGCGATTATATGTTCATATACCCTCTGCATTTGGGGCAATTCACTCCGGCAGTCGGCACAAGAGGTATTGAAAAAGAGAATGATGCTTTTTTCCCCCTTGAGATCAGCAGTGGTCACGATTGATCCATCGTGCATCTTCACCGAGAACTCCGGACACTGGTCGCCAGGTTTAAGTGAAGTTGTGTCAGGCTCATCCTCGGTTATGCAAGATGATGAGATCATGAGCAAAAGGAGGGAGAAAATGAATATGAAGCGGTTCATTTGAAGATGTTTTCGATAGTTGAATTGCAAATATAGCGAATAATCGATAATTAATGACTAAATTTGCATCATAAATGAGTTTAAACCGGCTTCATTTTAACATTCGTAAATTAGAGTAATCAACTTCAATTAGGAAAGCAAACAATATAGATGAGAATAGATATAATCACAGTCATGCCCGAAATGCTGGAGCCCTTCTTTCAATGTTCCATCCTTAAACGGGCGCAGGATAAAGGTTTGGCGGAGATAGCGGTGCATAATCTCCGCGACTACACTGTCAACAAGCATCGCAAGGTGGATGATTACCCTTTTGGCGGGGAGGCGGGAATGGTAATGACGATTCAGCCGATTGATGCGTGCATATCTGCATTGAAGGCTGAGCGTGATTATGATGAGGTGATTTTCACTTCTCCCGATGGAGAGACCTTTGATCAGCCTATGGCAAATCAGCTGTCGATGCTTGATAATGTTATCATCCTGTGTGGTCATTATAAGGGTATCGACTGGCGTGTGCGCGAGCATCTTATCACTAAGGAGATTTCGATAGGTGATTATGTATTGACCGGAGGTGAATTGCCGGCGGCGGTGATAGCCGATGCTATGGTTCGTCTGATTCCGGGAGTGATCGGCGATGAGCAGTCGGCACTTTCCGACTCCTTTCAGGATAATCTTTTGGCTCCGCCGGTTTATTCGCGTCCGGCAGAATACAAGGGATGGCGCGTGCCCGACATATTGCTTTCGGGTCATGAAGCCAAGATTGCGGAATGGCGTTATGAGCAAGCCTTGGAACGCACGCGCAGGCTTCGCCCGGATTTATTAAGAAAAAATAATGGGGAAGAATGATGAAAAATATACTGAAAATGTGCTTTAGGTTGAAAATTTTTATTAACTTTGCATAACAAAGCTGGTGGAAACACCTAATGTAAAAATAATTAGCCGCAATAGCTCAGTTGGTAGAGCATTTCATTCGTAACGAAAAGGTCATGGGTTCGAGTCCCATTCGCGGCTCTTCGAGGGAGATCGAAAGGTCTCCCTTCTTTTTTAACTCTCATCCAATGGGTCACCGAAGATATTGCTTATGACTATATCCACAACTTCATTGAATTTAGACTTAGTGACGAAATATCCCTTTCGTTGAATTACATCACGTGATAGAAAATAAGTGATGATATGGGTTACAAAATACGATTTTCTTTCAACATAAGGTTGGTTGACAATATCTTCCGCCTTAATTTCTATTGTATATCTGGGATGGTGATTTTTAGTTGAGATCAGCACAGCATAAAACATACCCTCTTCCTCTTCCTGAAGCTCGGGAACAGATACAACCAAAGCAGGGTGATTTTTTACGATCCCATCTGGCAATAGGAAAGGCACCTCTACTATCTCTCTTTGGAATATTGGAGTCATAGCCATTTTGAAATAACCTCTGTTACAGAAGCTATTCTATTATATTCTCTTTGCGTGACATTTCCTCCGGAAGTTTTTCTTGCGAATTGTTCCGGATGCTGTTCTTGTGCCTGCTTAAGAAGTTGTTCCAGCTCTTCATCAGACATTTTTGAGCGAGCTGGTATTTTTCGGGATCGAGTGGTGCTCTTAGTCATAGCGCAATAATTTATATGTTACAAATTTAACAAATTATCGGATAAAGTTAGAAAAAATTAGTGGACTACTAATAGTTAATAAATGTTAAAGCTTGTAATATTGCTTTAGCAATGAGGAAAAGTGTTTTCGGTGAGAATCTTTTTCCTTGTAGAATATACAGCTATTTGTCAATGAAGATGAAATTTATTAAATTTGTAGAATATAAGCAAACACTCTAAATCAATATTATCATGAAAAAAGAGATTACTACAGAGAAGGCTCCGGGCGCAATCGGTCCCTACAGCCAGGCAGTGAAGGCAGGTAACCTTATATTCGTATCCGGCCAGCTTCCAATCAATCCCGAGACTGGCGAAATGCCGGCTGAAATCAAAGAACAGACTCGTCAGAGCATCGCTAACATAAAGGCCATCCTTGAGGCTGAGGGTGCTGCTCTCGACAATGTGGTTAAGACAACATGCCTTTTGGCTGACATGTCACTTTTCGGCCCGATGAATGAAGTTTATGCCGAAGAGTTTAAGAAGGTTTATCCGGCTCGCGCCGCTTTTGCAGTGAAGGAGTTGCCGAAGCAGGCTTTAGTTGAAATCGAAGTCATCGCCTTTGTCGGGGCGTGATAAGGGCGCGTCTGCGGTCTCAATCGAGGGATTCATATTCGGTCACAACCGTGAGGTTGTGACCTCATATTCACCCTCGATTGAGGCCACATCCACACCCTTCTGACACCCCGACGGCTCCGCATCCAGGCATATTCACAGGACGGCTCCGCATCCAGGGATAATCACCGACGGCTCCGCAATTCACCCGACGGCTTCGCGTCCAGGGATAATCACCGACGGCTTCGCGTCCAGGTTTTCTGTGGCGAAGCTGTTTCCGTCCGAAGCTGTGCTTCGTTAATCTATAACTCTTCAAAGAAATGGAAAGTTATCTGCAGATAGAGAAATTGACTAAATCGTATGGCGACCGGATCCTTTTCGAGGATGTGACGCTCGGCATCTTCCAAGGCGATAAGATCGGCATCATAGCTCCAAATGGGGCCGGGAAAACTACATTCCTAAATATCATATCCGGAAAAGAGGATTATGATTCCGGCAATATCGTATTCCGTAACGGACTCCGCGTGGGCTATCTCGAACAGCTGCCTGCTATGGATTCCGATATGAGCGTGCTTGATTATGTGGCCTCAGGCGTGGAGAAAGAGGAGGAGTGGAATGGCCCTGACCTTGCCCGGCAGATGCTCTATCAGTTCCGTATTACCGAGATGGAGGCTCCTCTGGGCCGATTGTCGGGTGGCCAGGCAAAGCGGGTTGCTTTGGCAAAAGTGCTAATGGGGAAGCCCGATATGCTTATTCTTGATGAGCCTACCAACCACCTGGATATATGGATGATTGAGTGGCTTGAAAATTATCTGTCTCGCCAGAAGATTACTCTCTTGATGGTGACTCACGATCGCTATTTCCTCGACAACGTGTGTAACCGTATCATCGAGATTGACCGTGGACAGGCCTATTCATATTCGGGCAATTACGACTATTATTTGCAGAAACGTGAGGAACGGATGGAAAACCTTTCGGCTGAATTGGCAAAGGTGAAGAATCTTCTGCGGACTGAACGCGAATGGATGCGCCGTCAGCCGCAAGCTCGAGGTTCGAAAGCGAAATACAGGATTGATAATTTTCATCAGCTTGAAGCAAGAAGTCACGTGGATCTTTCCCGCCGCGATGTCGAACTTAACGTCAAGTCAACTTATATAGGTTCCAAGATATTCGAAGCGCGTGATGTGAAGAAAGCTTTCGGAGAGAAACGAATACTGAATGGCTGGAGCTATGACTTTGCCAGATATGAAAAAGTAGGTATCGTCGGTGACAACGGTGCCGGGAAGTCAACCTTCATCAAACTTCTTTTGGGAGAACTCCAGCCCGATTCAGGCCATTTCGATATAGGGGAGACAGTTAAGTGGGGCTACTATTCACAGGAAGGAATGACTGATTTCGACGACCGAAAAAAGGTGATAGATGCAGTGCGTGAGATTGCGGAAACGGTGCGCATTGATGATAAGACCACAATGACAGCCTCTGCTTTCCTGTCTAAATTCCTGTTCACACCGCAGACCCAGCAGAAATATATAGCGAAACTTAGCGGAGGCGAACGCCGCCGGCTCTATCTGGCCACCGTATTGATGCGCAATCCCAACTTCCTTATTCTTGATGAGCCTACCAACGACCTTGACATAATGACCCTTGCAGTGTTGGAGGATTACCTTGTCAATTTCAAAGGTTGTGTGATTGTTGTGAGCCATGATCGCTTCTTTCTTGACCGCATAGTGGATCATCTCTTCGTGTTCAAGGGAGATGGAGAGGTTCGGGATTTCCCGGGTGATTATTCCACATATCGCCATTGTGTAGCTGAGGAGGAGAAGGAGAGGAAGGAACTTGAACGCATCGAACGGGAGGAAAAAGAGAGGAGAGAGAAGAGTAACGGCAATGTAGCCTCGGCAAATTCCACAGGTGCCTCGCGCCGTCAGAATCCCCCTAAAATAAAACTGACCTTCAAAGAGAAGAGAGAGAAGGAGGAACTGGAAAAGACGCTTCCGGAATTAGAGAAAGAGAAATCAGAACTTGAAACCCGCATGTCGTCGGGTGAGATGTCGCCACAAGAGATAGTTGAAGCCGGAGAGAAGATGGGAGCCTTAATCGAAAAGATAGATGAAGGGGAGATGCGTCTCTTGGAACTAATGGAGAAAGAGGAAGGGAATGGATGATTCCCTTGAAAAAGTGTAGTCAATTCTTGTTTATTCCCTTGAAAAAGTGTAGTCAATTCTTGTTTATTCCCTTGAAAAAGTGTAATAGTTGCTTGTTTATTCGTTTGAAAAAATGTAAATTTGCATAAATTTATAATTGTCAGATATTCTAATTAAGATGCTTAAGAGAAAGATATATAATTATTTATCTTCTTGGAAAAATACTTTGGGACGAAAACCTTTAGTTATAAAGGGTGTGCGTCAATGCGGAAAGACTTATATTGTTCGTAAATTTGCGGAGGAGAATTATGATAATGTTGTGTATATGAATTTTATTCTTGAGCCGGACAAGAAATTAGCATTTAAAGGCAATTTGGATGTTGATACGATAATTCTGAATCTTTCTGCATTAATAAATAATAGTCGGTTTGTTAGCGGACGTACGTGTATTATTCTGGATGAAATCCAAGAATGTAAGGAGGCGAGGACAGCTCTAAAATCATTTCAAATAGATGGCCGTTTTGATGTGATAGCCACAGGTTCCCTTTTAGGTGTTCAAGGATATGGAAACCGAAAAAATAAGGTGAAGGAAGGAGAGGATTCTGTTCCGGTAGGTTATGAAACTATTGTTGAGATGCATCCCTTGGATTTTGAAGAATTTTTATGGGCTAATGGTATTCAATCGTCTATAATAGATGTGATAAAATCATGTTTCGAACGCGAGGAGGCTGTTCCGGAAGGTATTCATAAGGCCATGATGGAATTGCTTTATAGATATGTCATAGTCGGAGGTCTTCCGGAGGTGGTTAACTGTTTTCTTGAAACAAAGAATATAGAGCTGATTTATAACACACAACAAAGTCTTATTGCCGAATATATAGAAGATATGGTTAAATATGCAGATGATGCGGATAAACCCCATATACGAGAATGCTTTGAATCGATACCAAAGCAATTGGCAAAGGAAAATAAGAAGTTCCAATATTCTGTTGTTAAAAAAGGAGGACGTTCGTCTCAATATCTTGGTAGCCTTCAATGGTTGGAGGATGCAGGTATCGCAGAAAGATGCTATAATACGTCAATCCCGGAACTCCCATTGAGTGGGAGTGCAATTCAGGATTGTTTCAAGGTCTATACTACCGATATAGGGATATTGATGGGGATGTTGGATTATGGTACTCAAGCGGATATTTTAAAAGGAAATCTCCTTGGGTATAAAGGGGCAATATATGAAAATCTTATGGCAGATTTTTTATGTAAATCAGATCAATCGCTATATTACTTTCATAAGGACTCCGGTCTTGAGATTGATTTCTTGGTTAGATTTAAAAGGGAATGTGTGTTGATTGAAATTAAAGCGAAAAGCGGCAAAGCTAAGAGCATGTCCTCTATTCTAAAAAACAAACAAATATATCATGTAAACAATGGTATAAAGTTAGGTCAGTATAATGTAGGCCGGGAAGGAGATATTTTAACTATCCCGTTATATATGGGTTTCCTGATTCAGGAAAAACTTCAAGATATAATTATTCCTGATATTGATCTGAGTTTGATAAGAAATTAGGGTCAATAGAAAATATTTAATAATGCAAGAAGCACATCTGCTCCTCTTGGAACTAATGGAGAAAGAGGGGTAGAAACTAAAAAATGGTGTGTCAATATGCTAAAATTTGACACACCATCCTTTTAAGTAAAGATTGGATTAGCGGTTTAAATGGTGATTTTTAAAGACTCCTTTCCAATTCTGAGAATATAAATTCGTTTGCCGGGAACCTTCATATTTTATGAGAGACCCAGAGATTTATTTATTTCATTACATACTTCGGGAAATCGGTCGGACTGAGCAATCCAAAGTGGTAAGTCTTTGTTAATCCATCCTAATATTTGGATAAGTTCAGTATGAATAGCGCGAACATGATTAATATTCCAGCAAATAGCTTCATTATGGAAGATTCGATTCCTGAAATTACGAAAACGGTTAAGTGGCGCAGAAACATTTTTACGTTGACGTATGTTCTTCGGCATATAAGGGAATGCTTTACGTAAATCTTTCCACAATACTCTTTCATATTCGCTGTTTAGCAATGATACCCAAAATCCCAATGTCAATTCTGCGATAATTTTTGATGGTGTAACAGTCTCGTGTCTGCCTGATATATGATGTGTGGCGAGGGTGATATATTTATTCAGAGGTCTTAACCCAGGGGTAGTTGGAAAAATGGCATACCAATCATCTCTACCTGTCATTTTACGCAACTCTCGGCTGATGGCATTTCTTAAGGCAACCTCTAATACAGAGAGGGAGACATACATTGATTCTGACAATTCCAAATTGCATTTGTAATGTAGCATTGCACGTGCCGGATCAGTTGGATACTTATCAAAATATTTTGCCATTCTTTCACTTGAAAAAATTTTCTCAAAGAAATCTTTGTTAAGTTCCATATATTTTGTAATTTTGTAGAGCCGTCCCGGTAATTCCTCTCCCTGATATTCAGATGCAGGTGATGAATCCGGGTTTTTTTATTTTGTAGCTATTATGAATTCAGTGGAGTGTGCCACTTCTTTATATTTTATATTGTATTTGCAATCCCCAATGATATAAATTATAAAGAATGGTACCACTTGAGCAAAATGTATATTTTCCTTGTTTCTTAATACAAATTTACAAAATTTTCCTGTAATTGCTAATTAATCTGTAGAATTATAGGAAAGGATATCTCTGCAATAGATAGTTGAGACAGGATAGAGGCTGATAACCCTAATATATAATTCAATATGAATCCAAAAGCAATATTTTTTCTTTTCTGTTTTATTTTTGTCATTCAGGGATATGCTCAAAAAACTGACTGGCGAAATTTAGATAAAATAGAATTTACTGGGAGTGATTTAATTTCTCCGCTATCTCTTGTTTATCGGTTGGATGAATTTGAAAGGCAGGTTCAAAATGATTTGGATGGTGATGGAGTTGAAGAGTCACTATTGTTTATATGTGGATTCAAGGGAGAAAAAGAAGCCTGGGGAATCGAATTTTGTAAAGATGGCTATTTATTGGATCAATATTTATTTGATGATATAGAAGAAATTTCATCGACTGCCAAGTTAGAGGAAGTTAAATTTCAATTATCTTTACATGATTTTGATAATGACAACGTTCCTGAAATCATTATAACTTATGGAGATGACCCTGATTTTGCTATGGCAGGAAAGATCTTTAAAATATGTGGAAGGGGTGTAAAACTGAACGATACGCATGCTTCTGAACTAAAAGGGTGGCTAAGGGAAGTTGGGAATTTTGGAACATATAAGGGTTATTGGAGAGCTGAGGGTAATTTGCTCTATACGTCTTCTTTAACAGGAGGTTACGGTGATATTATACAGGTATATGTAGATTCTGAACTGCGAAACATATCTGATTAAAAATTCAGAATTTCTGTACAATATTCTTTTTCTCTTCCAACTGATATTTTTGAGCAACTTATTTTGATATTTACTATCTTCAAATTTTATTGGACAGCAATAAAAAATTTGACAAAAAAGGGCGTATCGTAGCAGATACATCCTTAAAAATGGTATAATCCATATCTTGAATATAGAGACGTGATGAGGCGTTGTTGCTTATCCTCTATATCCTCCGTGTCTTTCTTCACCAACATATAAATACTATTTTCAGGAATATGGAAATACCGCCCTTACTCCTAACTGCCCATGAGCCAGAGAATATTTGTCATACGGACTTTTCCTATCTCTGCTTGCATAAAACTTAACCGCAATAATTTCATCAATTATCTCAGCGCAAATGATGTATTTTAATCTGCAGAATTGTGCTGTTCGTTGGTCAATAAACTCAATAAAGCATACATATACGTATGCTTTATCAAAAGAGCCGTCGTGTGACGGCTCGGTTTGTACGAATCTGAGTTTAACGGGATGCTTCATGGAATAATGATGGCGGTAGCATCATAATGGCAAAATCTTCCCTGTACCACCCTCTCTGCCTTTCCTAAAGGATGGGACGCAGGAACAGGAGTGGCATCAGTGATAAGATGCCATTTTCTTTGTTTACGGAGTGAATAGGACATGCCGCGCCTCCGTTTCTGATCCATTGATTTTAATAAACTTCCCATATAAGTTCCTTTATATCTCCTTTCAACAAGTTGAATGTCTTTATGTTCACAAAAATAGTAAATTAATACTTATCTTGCAAATAATTATTAAAAAAGGAAAGTATAAAACTGTCTTTTCTTGAAATCTAAAAATAGGAAAGAAATAGTTTATATCCTTTTTGTTTTAAGAATTTGAAACAATCTTAAAACTCATAATTCACGCAGACGTGTAAATCTTTGTTAAGTTCCATATTTTTTGTAACTTTGTATAGCCGTCCCGGTAATTCCTCTCCCTGATATTCAGATACAGGTGATGAATCCGGGTTTTTTATTTTGTAATCAACGCTATTACATCATTTTCTAATCGAGGTAAGTGATTTTCATCCATAAATCAATTTTTTAGTATTGTCAAGCTCAGCCTTAAAATAATAATTTTTGATTCCTTCCTCAATCACCATGTCAACTTTGCGTCCGAGAAGAGTCTCGAGGTCGTGAATGAAATCAAAAAAGAGATTGGCCCAATCGGTCTTTTCCGCTTCAATCTTTTCCTTATCGAAATCTACAGAGAAATCAATATCACTGTCGGAATTAAAGCGGTCGGTGAGAATTGAACCAAAGACATAAAGACACTTCACTTTATATTTTTTACAAAGTGAAGCTATCTTTTCTATGTTTAATTCTATCAGTTTCATATTCAATATTAAGTTTGAGCGAATAGCGTCATTCCTCCCAAAAGTAATTGGAGCTACGCCCTTATTCTCCGAACTTTCGGAGTATGCTTTTTGATTAGCTCATGAATTGTTGTGCGTTGCCAGATAAAAATGTTATGTCGATGTGCAATCCTCATGGTGTAAAATTAGTAAAATGCGCAGAATTTATCAAATATTCACCGTGTTTTTGTGGTGAATAAAGCAATCTTTTCCCGAATTCAAAAAAAGGATGGTGTGTCAAATTTTCGCATTTTGTTGACACACCATCCTTTTAAGTGAAGATTGGATTAGCGGTTTAAATGGTGATTTTTAAAGACTCATTTCCAATCCTGAGAATATAAATTCCTTTGCCGGGAACCTCGAATTTTACTTGTGAACCATTGGTTACGGCAGATCCCAATAGGCACCCGTAAAGAGAATAGAGGCTAATAATAACATCATCGGGTAAACCATTCACACAAAGGATACTATTTCTTGCCATAACGCTTATATGCTCAATAAAAGGTGAATCAACTTCTGATTTTACAGAAACTGTTACCTCACATTCAGCAAAGATTTCCGGATAATTCACGCAGTAGGCTTTGATTGTGGCCGTACCTTCAGAAATTGCCTTTCCTAAGCCATTGTCAGAAACGGTTATTACGCTTGTATCCGAGGAAGACCAAAGTATCCCTTTCTCATCAGCATCCTCCGGAAGGACTTCCGCTGTAAGCTGGAATGAGTCACCTTTCATAAGGACTAAGTGATTCTCAGATAACACCACAGAAGTGGGGAAAATCTCTTCAAATTCACCCTCTGCTGTGACAATTGTCTCCGTATCCGGAAGCACATATTCCATGGCATCAGCCATAGTGAATATCTGGTTCTTAATTTCCAATATTGAACTCTCGCCAATGTTTCTTGCAGCTGTAACTTCTACATAAAGGAGCGTCCCCTTATTCCCTGATAAAAGAGCATTAGATAATGAGAGGCATATAATTCTAATGCGTCCGTCAGGGAAAGCCTTTGTAGAAAGTATATGATCTGAAATACGAGCCGACGCCAGAGAAATAGATCTGTCAGATATTTTCAAGCCTTTGGGGGGATATAAATCTATCTGAAAAGCTGTGAAAGGAGTCTCGTTATCAAGTTCAATGGTTATGGATTTGGTTTCACCCACAGCTATGTCGAAATCAGGAGCAAAACATCTGTCAAAGTGAGTGGTTCCTATTTCCAGGGAGCAATCAGGAAACTCCACGTCCATATCCTTGGAGTCAACAAACAGAATATTATTCATTGTGATTATCCCTCCTTCAAAACCATCGGAAGCACGGACTCCCAAGTAAGCCAACACTCCTGTGTTATCCTCAAATGGTTTGTGAGACAAGGAGAATGCACCAATCCTGACACTGTTATCACTTAATATTTTAGATACTTTGGTGAAACTCCTGTCGGCCCGGCTTGAAAGAGAAAAGTTAACGTTGTCGTTAGTCTGAACCAGCTCGAGGCCGTCGGGCAGGGTAATATCCGCCTGAAAGCCGAAGAAATCCTGTGAATTGTCCAGAATAAGGTTCAATTGCCTGGTCTCACCCGGTTCTATATTGATAGCTTCAATGTAGAAGCTATCGGACGCGGAGATTGCCGACACCGCTCCTAAGAGCAGTGTCAACAACATCAGCATGCGTCTTGTGAAAACATTTTTCATCTCCAATATCATTTAATGATGATCTTTTCAACCAATGCACCTACTTTCACGATATAGATTCCGGCTTCCACATTTACCGATTCGGTATTTGATTTAGCCGTGAAGTGAGAGATAACCGCACCGTCAATATCACAGATTGTCACTTCATACCCTTCTGCATTATTGACTTTGATTTCATTTCCTTCAGCAAAGACTTTTACATTGCCTTTGACTGCCCATATTCTTGAAACATTGATGTTTTGACCACCTGTAGATGTCAGTATGTATTCATTGGCTCCGGCATCAGATGCAAAAATATTATTCAATACAATGTCACCAGTCTGGGACTCCTTGACCTTGACTTTTAAAGTAAGGAAAGAGTCGTCTCCATCTCGGAAAGATGAGTTGTCGGGATCAAACAGTATGATACGGGTAATGTTGTTGTCAATTTGCTTTGTTATGAGCTTATGGCTAACAATCCTATCACCTGCATCGACTGATACCAGTGATAGTCCCTGCGGTAACACAAGTTCTGCTTGCAAGGCAACATAATCTTGAGTATCATTCAACCCGATATTGATAGCTACAGTTTCCCCTCTCCTTGCATCGAAGTCATCTATTGTAAGCATATCGGAAGTTGCTTCATTATTCAGCGATAAAGCTCTTGCTTTTGAAGCCGTTGACATTGGAGGAGTGTCAAGAATGATGGAAATTGTTCCTGAAGCATCGGCCAGAGTAATTTTATTATCCTCATTCACGTCCGCTGCCTCGAAGCAGAAATTCTTAACTTCATTCCCCATTGCATAATTCGCTGTATTAACGGCATCAGTAACCGTAAGGGAATCATCATCGTTAGAGTCACCTTTTGTGGGAGGAAGCACGGTAATAATGCAAGTGTGCCATACATTCGAACCATCATTGGATGTTGCGGTAAGTTTGGCACTACCCTTGTAAATTGCTGTTAAAGTTCCGTCGCTGTCAACTCTTACCACCGAAGTGTTATCCGATTTCCAAGAAAGGCTTTGATCTGTTGCATTTTCCGGGTAAACCTTAACAGAAAGTTTATCGGTGCGTCCCATTTTAATGGAATGTTCTGTAGATGCCTCTAATCGTTCAATTAGAGTCGGATTCACTGTCAAACTACATTCTGCGTGTGCTCCTGAGCCATCGGCTGCGTAAGCAGTAATGATTGCAACTCCGGGTGCCTTCCCCGTAACTACACCATCATTGTCAACCGTGGCAACAGATGTGTCATTGGAGCGATAAAGCACTGTTTGGTCGGTTGCATCCGAGGGAGTGGCAGTGGCACTGAGGAGAAGTGTTTCAGTGTCACGGATAGTAGCTTCTGTCTTATTCAAGACAATGGAGGTCAGAAGTGTGGCATCAGTGAAAGGTCGAATGTTGAAGAATTCCCACCAAGTGTCTGAGTCCTTATAATCTTCTACCGATTCGTTAGGCACGAAGATGGTGCCATTGTCAACTACAGCCTGTGGGAAACCGGGCGCTCCAACAGGTGGCACCGGATTATAGCTCTTTACGTTCATAACCTTTTCGCACCCTTGGAAACAATTTACACCCAAAGATGTTACGTTCTTTCCAAGGATAACGTTGCTTATATTCGAGCAGTCTTTGAATGCACGCGCACCGATTGAACTGATTTCCCCCTCAGGAATGGTTATTGTTGAAAGTGAAGAGCAATTTTGGAAAGCCTCCACGCCGAGACCGTACACCTTATTTGGAATATCCACTGATACGAGGTTACCACAATGTTCAAAAGCTCTCGGTCCTATTATCCCCAAATTGGCGTTGAGTTCCAGATTGACAAGATGTGTGCAGTAAGAAAAACAACCATCAGATATTGAAGTCAATGTTGAAGGCATCTTCACATTATCCAGGCTTATATTGCTGGAAAAAGCCCGTTCTCCCAATGAAGTCAGACCTTCTCCTAATTTAAGATTAGATAATTCGTAGCATTGCCAGAATGCCTCCTCGCCTATAGATTCAACTCCGTCAGGAATTTCTACAGCCTGAAGGGCTGTGCATAGGGTGAAGAGATATTTTCCGATGGTACCTACTGTTTCGCCCAATGTAAGCTTTTTCAAATTCCGTTGTTCATAGAAAGGGGCAATCGTTTTAGTATTTACATCGTATGAGAGCCAGCGGCCGAGATAGAGATCAGAGATGGGACAGTCGGCAAACAGACTGTTTTTATCATCTTTAGATGCAACTGTCATTATTTCACTGCCGTTTTCTATTCGGAGATTAGCCATTGATCCGCATCCGGTGAAGGCACCTTTGTTCATGTTCTTTACAGATGCAGGGATAGATAGATTGTCAAGAACTGCACAGCCGTTAAATAGATTTTCGTCAAGAACCGGAATCTTGTTCGACAATATAACAGACTCCAATTTTGAATCATTCATAAATACGGCTTTCCCAAGTGAATTTACATTGTTTGGAATATTACAGTATTCAAGCGCAGTCATATTCGAGAAAGCATTGTCATTTATCTTGACAAGGCTCTCAGGCAGTCTGAATCCTTTCACAGAAGAACATCCATCCAACAGATATGAACCAACTTCAGTAACCTCTCCTGCCTGGGAGAAGGAAACGTCGGTGAGGGATGTCATATTATGGAAAGGTGAATACCCTCCATTCTCAGTTGATGAATATGTAAGATTCCTTCCTATGTATAGAGTTGAAAGCGGGGTCGTGCAGAACATTCCAACGTTCGGTGAATCATAACCTATCTGGAGTGGGGTTGCAGAGTTACCGATAATAGTACTTTCAAGTGATGAACATTCGTTGAATGCACCTGTATCAATGTCAGCTACCGAGGCTGGAATAGTAATTGACTTCAATGAGGAACAACCTGCTAAAAGGTAGGAGGATATTCCCGATAGTTTCTCAGATAAATGGATAGTCTCCATCTTTGTGCAATTCTGGAAACAATTGGATCCTACGGTAGTCACTTCATCCGGAAGAGTTATTGAAGGAAGCTCGGAATTGCCATAGAATGCGTATTCTCCTATTTCTTTCAACTCTGCATTTTCCGTAAAGTTAACTGATGAAAGCTGGGAATTGCCATAGAAAGCGTGGTGTCCTATCTCCTTTAAACTTGCCGGGAGGGAAACAGATGGCAGTTTCTCAGCTTCATACATAAAGTAATAAGGGAGATTTGTCACGAATCCCTCATTCGAAAACCTTAAATCAATAAGGTTCTTCTGCTGATAGAAAGGAGCCAGTTCTTCAGGATATGTGGTCTCAGGAATAGTGTATTCAATATTCCTTCCTATATAAAGAGATTCGAGAGGGGAATCATGGAACATTGAGTTTGTTGTTCCGAGAGTCAATGAAGTTTCGCTATCGTTGAACGTAACTGCAGTTAATCCTACGCAACCATCGAATGCCTTGCTCTTTATCTCATTAAGAGATGCAGGAAGAACAATATTAGGTAGAGAGGAACAATTTCGGAAGGCGGCAGTATTTATAATTTCCAAAGTTTCAGGAAGAGTGATAGATGCAACCTTATTACATCCATCGAGAAGGTAATCGTAAATACGGGTTACATAGTTTCCTGTGAACATCACTCTATTAAGAGTGGTGCGGTCGCGGAACGGGGATTTCTCATCAGAGAAGGGGTAAATCAAATTTCGTCCAATACGAAGGGTTTTCAAAGGAGAGTCGGTGAACATAGGTATCTCCAAATCCTCTTCACCATTGCTGAAAGAGAGCGAAGAAAGAGAAGTGCAACCATTGTAGCTTCCTCCTCCAACTGAGTTAACTGTTCCCGGAATAGTCATTGAAAGCAATTCCGCACAACCGTCAAAGCAGAAGCTTCCAATTGTCTCTATCCCTGAATTGAGGGTGGCAAGGGCTAAGGTTTTGCAATTTTGGAAAGCCTTGGACCCTATAGTCTTTGTTGTGCCGGGAATTGAAATTTCCGTCAATACCGTGCAATTACGGAAAGCAGAGTTTCCAAGATACTCCGTATTCTCACCAATATATGCGTATGTTAGTTTCAAGCAATTTTCAAATGCAGAATCTCCAACTCGTGTTACTGTGTTAGGCAATCTTACCGCGGTCAGTGCATTACAATCCATAAAGGCACCAAAACCAATCTCTGTCAATCCCTCTTCAAAGTCAATTTGTGTGATGCTGTTTGCATTCCGGAAGGCGTTGTTTCCTATTGTTTCAAGAGTATTTGGTAAGCTTATGTTAACGAGAGAAGTACAATTGCGAAATGCCTCATCTCCAATCTGTTTTTGGCCGTTAAAAGTAATTGCATTAAGTTTAGTGCAATCTTTAAAAGCCCTTGCTCCAATCCTCTCTAAATTAGCGGGCAAAGAGAGGGTAGTGAGGTTTTCCAATCCTTCAAATGCATTCTCAGAAATAGCGGTGACTGAGAACCTGCCTTCCTCCCATGCTACTTCACCCGGAATGGATATGGATTCCGGAAAATTGGTTGGGTGAGCAGAAACTTCAACGCTGTACTCATCTAACGGTATGTATGAACAGGTATCATCGTAAAACCATTCTTTTATATTTGTTAAATCAGCCCAGTATGTAGCTGAGGAATAGTCTGATTTGCATTTGTAGGGCACAAAAATAATTGGGTCAATTATTGTACTTAGCGAGAATTTAAATGTATAATCTTGGATAGCCGGAACATTATTTGCTAAACTTATGAGAATGTGAAGATTAGAACATCCATAAAACAGATAATCGGGTAAACTTGTCACCTTGTCTCCAATTGTTACCTTGGACAGTTTGGTTTGGTTATAGAACGCTGAATATCCGTAGGATTCCGGGTCCCCTGAAAAAGTATAACCTGAAGAATAATTATCATAACTGATATTTCTTCCCAAGTAAACTTCCTCTACTGACGAACTGGAAAACAGACCAGTACCTCCTCCACTAGACGTGTTATTAAATTTATAATAAGCACCAATTGACAATGTGTCATCTCCATCTTCAAATATCACTTTCTTAAGAGCGGAACAGCCGTAAAATGGAAGGTAGAATCCAGGTGTACTGTTTTTATAGTCAGTTGAAGAGTCATACTTATATGTATAACCAATATTGGTTACGCTTTTGGGTATAGTTATGCTCTCCAAAGACTTGCAACCTGCAAATGCCCGATTGCTAATACTTTTTACGGATTTTCCAATTACTACTTTTGTTAGGTTTGTATCTCCACTAAAGGCATACATCCCTATTGAGGTGACTTCATCTCCTAAATAACATTCTTGAAGTTCTGTACAGTTTAAGAAAATTTCCTCAGGCAAATTTCCCTTAGAATTTACCACTGCCTTTTGAATTTTTGATTGAGAGAAGGCCTCAGATCCTAAAGAGTTAACTGAATTAGGTATTTCTAGGGTTTGTAGCCCGCAGGCATAAAATGCATTGGAGCCTATGGTGGTTATACCATCCGGGAAATCAATATGAGATAGGTTCGAGCAATTTTCAAATGCTGATGAGCCTATAGATTTTATACTTGAGGATATCTTGACGAAAGTTAAACTGTTATTTTTTTTGAATGCCTCTTGTCCAATACTTGTTACTTTATCCGGCATATCAATTATAGTTATCTGGCAACTTCTAAAACAATAATCCGGTATCGTTTGGAGAGATTTTCCTAAATAAACCGATGCTAAGTTAGAACATCCATCAAACAAATAGTCAGGTAAAGTTGTTACCTTGTCACCAATTGTAACCTTAGACAGTTTGGTTTGGCTATAGAAAGCAGAATATCCGTAGGATTCGGGATCCCTTGAAAAAGTATAACCTGAAGAATAATTATCATAACTGATATTTCTTCCCAAGTAAACTTCCTCTACTGACGAACTGGAAAACAGACCAGTACCTCCTCCACTAGACGTGTTATTAAATTTATAATAAGCACCAATTGACAATGTGTCATCTCCATCTTCAAATATCACTTTCTTAAGAGCGGAACAGCCGTAAAATGGAAGGTAGAATCCAGGTGTACTGTTTTTATAGTCAGTTGAAGAGTCATACTTATATGTATAACCAATATTGGTTACGCTTTTGGCTATATTTATGCTCTCCAAAGACTTGCAATTTGCAAACGCTCGATTAGCGATCCCGGTAACAGGATAATCTTTGCCATCAACATTAATAGTTTCAGGAATGACAATATTACGTGGGTTTCCTGTGTAACTTGTAACGGTTGCAGATGAGTAATATGAAGAAATTGAATAAATCAAATCTCCAACTGTTACATCTGGAAAAGCAGATAGACTGCAGAGTACAAACGATAGCAGAAATACCCATCGTCTGAAAAAGTTCGATGTTAGATGTTTCATAGATTACTGAATTTTAATTTTTTATTTCTGTTTTATGGTTTTACGATTTTGATGCTTTATTGAATTTATATGCTAAAATGATAGAGGAATATATTTTCCCTTCTATATAGTCTCGACATATCTTCCCTAATAAGAGAATGATGATAGAGAGTATCAAAATACACCCAAAGCAAATGCGACTGCGACTGCAATTGCAACAGGAACAGCAGTTTGGATGAGTGCAGAACAATACCAAGCTAACAATTGATGATACAAGACTTACACCGCAAAGATTAAGAAGAAATGCAGAGAGGGTTTCCAATGCAGGAACATTTCCTAGCAGATGAGATTCTTGAACAGAATAATAGTATTTATAATAAGCCTCAATCTCTGTTTCTCCTTTTGTGGGAGACAGTGGCACATCGTTTTCTTTCGATACCTTCTTTATCTTCTTTAAATTATTTTTATAGAAAAAGAATTTTAAGGGGCTATTTTTTTTTGATTCTGCAATCCAATCGATGAGCAATGAAAAGAAAAGACCCAACACGAAGCAGAAAATAACATATCCGCACTTTCCAAGAAATTCATCCAATATAAAGAGATACTTGTAAAAAATGGGGATTTGGAAAAGCCATAATGATAGCAAGAAACCAATGACTAATCTGTTCAATGAGTCATAAAGCGAAGAGCCGAGAAGTGGATTCATAAATCGTATAACCCATTGGCTCCCAGATAGGTAATTAATGTTAAGTGTATAAACAAGAAAGCGCGAGAGCCATACCTGTTGCTCGTCTCGCCTCTTGAGGCCTACCACAGCCCACCCTTGCAGACGAGCAACGCAGACCTCACGCCGATATGATAATATGCCAACAAGTATCTGACGATTGTCAAATACGAGCCGGAAAGTATATCATACCCATGAGCATCTATCGTTGCTTCATCCTTGGCAAGAGTTTGAAAGTGGTAGTTTCAAGAGGCCAAGAATAAGCGCTTGATAAACGCCTTCCAAATATGTAATAATTTTCTCCCGCCCCATTGCCAATTTTAGCTTGGCACCCGGATGGCGTGAGAATTTTGCAAATTTAATCTAAATTTTTGAGAGTGCAAATATAGTGAAAATTTTTTAACAAAAAAGAGTGCATCGTGATCGATACACTCTTAATAAATTTCTGTTATAGAAACAAGGATTTCCGAAGCTTAAATTTCCTCTTTTATCGATTTAAAACTCATAGTCCACGCAGGCGCGCGAATCTTTCACGGGGCCGATTATTGAGGCTGCTGCTACGTGGGCCGGATGTTTGGCATATACTTCCACGTCGGCCATTGTGGGAACGATGGCTGTGAGTACGAGATCCCATGTCTCAGCCGGATTTTCGTTGATCCCTACCTCCATTGATTCGAGACAGGGGATGACTGCCGGAAGTGCCATGAGGGCTTCCTTGAATTTAAGGGCGTATTCTTTGCGCACGGAGTCTTCACCTTTGAATTTGAATGTTACTATATGTTTTACCATTGTTTTATGTTTTTGGGGTTATTGGAAATTAGGACGCTCCGGGGAGCGTCCCTACATTATTGCGGAAGCTCGGAGACTCCCGGCCGGGGTCCGGCTGACATATTATTTTGCGGAAGCTCGGAGGCTCCCGCCACGGGAAGGCTTTCGCCACGGGAAGGCTTTCGCCACGGGAAGGCTTTCGCCACGGGGAGCTCCCGCCACGGTTAGGCTTTGGGAGCGGGGTAGAGCCTTTCGCGGGCGGCCGCTACTTTCGGATCCTCAATGTAGTCGTCATAATCCATCATCTTGTCGATGATGCCGTTGGGCGTGAGCTCGATTATGCGGTTACAGATGGTCTGGATAAACTCGTGGTCGTGGCTCGACATAAGGATTACACCCTTGAAGTTCTGGAGCGTGTTGTTGAACGCCTGGATCGATTCAAGGTCAAGATGGTTGGTGGGGGAGTCGAGCACGAGGGTGTTGGCATCGGTGAGCATCATCCTTGCAATCATGCATCGTATCTTCTCTCCTCCTGAAAGCACGCTTGCTTTTTTCAATACCTCTTCGCCCGAGAAGAGCATCTTCCCGAGGAATCCCTTGAGATATATCTCGGAAGAATCAGAGCTGTACTGACAGAGCCAATCCACAAGGTTGAGGTTGGATTCAAAGAAAGCGCTGTTGTCGAGAGGAAGATAGGCTGTTGTGATGGTCTGCCCCCAGTCATATTCGCCGGCATCGGCTTTTCGGTTCCCCATGATTATTTCAAAGAATGCAGTCATTGCGCGAGGGTCGCGTGAGAGGAATGCAATCTTATCGCCTTTTTCAACTTGGAAGTTCACATCATCGAAAAGAACCTCTCCGTCAACGGATGCTTTCAGACCCTTGACCTCAAGAATCTTGTTACCCACCTCACGGTTGGGGGTGAAGATAATGCCGGGATAGCGGCGTGTGGATGGCTGAATCTCCTCGATGTTAAGTTTTTCGAGCATCTTCTTGCGCGAAGTGGTCTGTTTGCTTTTGGCCACGTTGGCGCTGAATCGCTGAATGAACTCCATAAGCTCCTTGCGTTTCTCTTCGGCCTTCTTATTGGCGGCCTGCTGCTGGCGCAAAGCGAGCTGAGAACTCTGATACCAGAAATCGTAGTTTCCGGCGAAGAGAGATATCTTGTTATAGTCAATGTCGAGCGTATGCGTGCTGACGGCATTGAGGAAGTGGCGGTCGTGAGAAACCACAAGCACCGTGTTCTCAAAGTTGGCCAGATAATTCTCAAGCCAAGCCACAGTCTCAAGGTCGAGGTCGTTGGTAGGCTCGTCGAGAAGGAGATTGTCGGGGTTTCCGAACAGTGCTTTTGCAAGAAGCACGCGCACTTTCTCGTTGGCGCTCATATCCTTCATCAGCATATAATGGCGATCCTCCTTAATGCCGAGGCCGGAAAGGAGGGCTGCCGCATCGCTCTCGGCATTCCACCCCTCAAGTTCGGCGAACCGTTCCTCGAGTTCGGCGGCGCGGATTCCATCAGCATCGGAGAAATCCTCCTTGGCATAGATGGCATCCTTCTCCTGCATTATGTCCCAAAGCACGGTGTGACCGCGAAGCACAGTCTCGATAACGGTGCATTCATCAAACTCAAAGTGGTTCTGGCTTAAAACCGACAGACGCTCGCCGGGACCGAAGGTCACTGTTCCCGAAGTGGGGGTCAGTTCTCCGGAGAGAATCTTCATAAGTGTTGACTTGCCGGCTCCGTTGGCACCGATTATGCCATAGCAGTTGCCGTGATTGAAAGTGAGGTTTACATCCTGAAAGAGTATGCGCTTACCAAACTGCATACTCAGATTATTCGTCTGAATCATTCTAACTACTTGTGCTTTCTGGGCACATCTTTGTTATATTGGTTGAAAATCTTTTCCGCGCCGCGGTTGAAAATATTCCAATGCTCCTTCTGGGCTGCCGGAATGCTATCGGGCATCCATGAAGGTATCACCCGGAAATTCCGGGAATTGTTTTCCGGTTTTGCGGAAAGGAAAGTATCGTAATTGGCTTCCTTGAACACCGGCTTTCCGTTCTCGTCGCGCCCTATCACGGCTCGCACTAATGCTCCGCCGCGCGTGTCGCCGGTCTTCATGTTGGAGATAAAGTTTCCTAATGAATAAACCACTAAGGATTTCTTGCCAGTCTTTTCATTCTCCACCACCATCATAGGCTGGATCACATGAGGATGGCTGCCTATTACAAGGTCGGTGCCCTGATCAAGAAGGAATTGGGCGAGACTCTCCTGATTCTTATTCTGCGTGAGCACATATTCCACGCCCCAATGCACAGTGACAACCACTATTTCGGCACCCGCTTCGCGAGTGAGAGTAATCTCCTTGGCCATCCGGTCACGGTCGATCATCGCCACCTCCATGCCATCGCGTGGCTCTATCCCGTTTGTGCCGTAGGTATAATTGAGGAATCCCACCTTGAAACCCTTTATATCCTTAATGAAAGGAACGAGTTTCTCTCTCTGCTCGGCATCGTGATAGGTGCCGATATGATCCACACCGATGCTGTCGAGCGCCGTGAGGGTGCGTCGTGCCGCCTTCATTCCGCTGTCGAGGCAATGGTTGTTGGATGTAAGGAACATATCGAAGCCTGCATCCCTTAACGCCTCAGCGTATGAATCGGGAGCCGAGAAGCAGGGATATCCGCTATAAACAGGGCCGCCTCCAAGAGGCACCTCAAGATTTACCACCGCATAATCGGCCGCGCTGATTTCAGGGGCAATCATTCCGAAACATTGGGAATAGTCATATCGGCTGCCGCCTCCCCGGATCTTTGCCTGGTCAAGCTGAGCCTGATGTTGCATGGCGTCGCCGGCAAAAAGGAGAGTGATTTCAGGAACCGTCTCTTTGACAGACTGTTCCGCAATGGAATCTGTCTGTGCGGAATCTGTCTGTTGGGCTGTGGTGGCGCCACATCCGGCAAGTAGGATTGAGAACGAGAGGAAAAGGGTCCGGAACATTATTCGATATCTTGTTTGGAATAAGTGAAATTGATTATGGTGCGGTCGGTGTGGAGCAATGTCATCGTGGGTTTGACGATATAGTTCGAACAGCGAATCACGTAAGGCACAATCGTGCCGTTATATTGTTCCACATTCTCTATCCTTATATCTACTGGGACAAGAGAGAATTCGATATCTTCCTGTGTAGGCTCTTTGCCTGAACTGATGAGGTCGAGCAGGTATTCACGCATCCCGCTGAAGGAATATGTTTTCTTTTCTGCATTGTAGGAGGCGTAGAATGAGTTGACATTGTCGGGTATCTTGTTGTTTTGGAAGAATTCATCGCGCTCCGACTTCTTCACCATCAGCAGATAGGGGGCCATGCCGATTCCAAAGTCATTCTCAATCTCCGAAGCCGGGATCTCGATTGATAGATTTGAAATCACGGTCATCACCGAATTGCTCTGATTGTATTTCTCTATTATCTCGCGAGCAGGAAACTCAATATTTGTGACATAACCGCCCGGAGTGGTGACAATCGATTTCCCTTGCGCAGCAAGATTTTTAAGATTTTCGGAAAGGGAGAGGTTGATTACATTAGATGAAACCACCTCCGGCGCTGTGGTGAAAAGACAAACTGAGTCGGCTGTGGCCACCGTTGTAGTCACTGTCTCCCCCGTCTCCTCATCCTTGCTGTTGACTTTCTTATCCACACGGTAATATAGGAAAACGCGCATATCGCTGATGTTGCCTATGCATCCGTTTCCGAAACTTTGCTCCACATAAAGGCCGGGAAACTGTTGGGCGAACGTGGCAGGCCATTGAAAAATTGCAGGATCGTTCCTATATTTGCGCACGCACTCCAGCGCCATCTCATGCGGAAGATCCAATCTTATGGAGATATATGGATTCTTTAAAAAAGCACTGTCGCTTTTATTCAGCGCAGAGAGGGTGTAAGTGCGTGATCCCAAGAAAGCATCCGGATCAGATGCATTGTAAAAATCGGAAGGATTCGCATTGTTGGTGATATTGGCCGGCAATTGCTTGTTAAGGCGATACATCTTGAGCTGCTGGGGAGCAAGCGAGTCGCCTGTGAGCGAACCTCGCGGCACCCTTACAATAAGCCTCATCGAATCGATATATGATTCGGGCACAGTATCGCTGATTCCCAATGCAGGAGATGGATAAAGCTGCGAAAGGAAGGAGCAGGAGAGGGAGCCATATTCCGGCACATTGATGCGTCCGAGCAGCTTCGTGTTGGAACGCGAATCGTAGGCATTATACTCTTCAGTATGCGCAGGCATGAATGTCGGTATGGAATCGGCAATGATCGTAACTTCCCCGGTTACCAGGGAAGAGCCTTGCGAACTGATGTCGTCCTGACAAGAGATGAAGAGGGAAGTTGCCAGCGCCGCCAGCGCAATGGCAAAGAGCTTGATCTTCATATTAATTAATATTGATAGGCCTTAAGGGGGAAAGTTATCCCTCCTTAAGGGATTTGTAGAAATTGAAATAATTCTCCGCATTATCAGCCTCGGGGTTCAGCACAATATACGGTATTCCCCTCTCCTCTGCGGCTTTGACCAATTCAGGATCAGGTTCGGGAGAATTGAATGTCACTGCGTCAGCATAATTGATGGCAATGCGGTCGAGAAGTTTGCCATCGAAAGGCAATTTCTTGATTTCTTCGATTTCAGCGGCCTCTACATCATTCTCAGCCAGCTTGTCAAAGATTGCCGGGTCTATTGGAGCTGTCTCGGCATGAGGAAGCACAGAATATACCACTTTCGCATTCTTGAAGTCAGGACAATCTCTGAACACCTTCTTGATATAAAGGGGGATAAGAGCCGATATCCAACCCGACACCTGGATGAGTTCAGGCTCCCAGCGCAGTTTCTCAGCCGTTTCAACGGCTCCGCGTGCATAAAATATTGCACGTTCGTCATTATCATCGCGGTTTGAGCCAACCTCGTCGATATCAGTTTCCGATTTCTGGAAATAGTCATCATTATCGACGAAATAAACCTGTATCCTGGATGGCTGCATCGAAGCAACCTTTATGATTAGCGGATGGTCGGCATCATCAATAACGATATTCGCACCACTCAAACGAATCACTTCGTGCAGTTGGTTGCGACGCTCGTTGACAGCCCCGAAATTGGGCATAAAAGTTCTCACTTCATACTTGCGCCCCTGCATGGCTGTGGGGAGGTCTTTGCCTAACTTAGAGTTTTCCGAAGCCGGAAGATAGGGAGCGATTTCCTGTGAGAAAAAAAGAATTCTTGGTTTGGCCATAATTTGATCTTAAAATGGGGTTTTCAGCCATTTGGGAGGGCATTAATCAAATTGTGATAGCAAAACACTGATTGTCAAGTATATTTGCTTATCGCATGAAGCAAAGCGCTTAAAATACTTCATTCCCTTTGAGAAAAGAGACCCTCTAAAAATGCTTATTTAAAAACCTTTCTGCAAAGTTAATAAAAAATTTTGATTAATTTTGCATTGCGCTTTATCTTGGTTGCCGTTTGGAAGCGGAAAGAGTGGCGCAAATAACAGTTCGAATCATCGAAAAAGCAATGATAATAATCAGAACAGTTTCCGAGCTTGAAGGCTATGTAAGCCGCGAGCGGAACAACGGCCGGTCCATAGGGCTTGTGCCGACAATGGGCGCTCTCCATGCCGGTCATCTCTCCCTTGTGGAGAAGGCCGTGAAGGAGAACGACGATGTGATAGTGAGTGTATTTGTCAATCCCACTCAGTTTAATAATCCCGACGACCTCGCGAGCTATCCTCGCACCGAGGAGGACGACTGCCGCTTGCTTGCCAAGGCCGGCGTGTCGGTGGCATTTGTTCCCGCTGTAGAGGAGATGTATCCTGCGGGTGCCAAGAGGGAGAAGGAATTTGAACTTGGCACTGCCGCTGAAGTGATGGAAGGTAAGTTCCGTCCGGGTCATTTCCAAGGAGTGGCTCAGATTGTGAGCCGACTTTTCGAGCTTTGCCGTCCGAACCGGGCATATTTCGGAGAGAAGGATTTTCAGCAGATTGCCGTGATTCGCAATATGGTGAAAAGCGAAGGTATTGATGTGGATATCATCGCGTGTCCCATTAAGCGTGCCGACGACGGATTGGCCCTTTCGAGCCGTAACGCACTGCTCACTCCCGAACAGCGCGCTATTGCTCCCGAGATTCATAAGGCTCTTGTGGACGGTGTTGAATATTCAAAGACACATAGCGTTAAGGAGACCCACGATATGGTGGTTGATTCAATCAATTCTCATGAGGGCCTCGATACGGAATATTTCGAGATCGTGGATGCCCGTACACTCCTTCCTGTTGAGGAATGGTCAGAGAGCCCGGAAGTGGTTGGTTGCATCACCGTTTTCTGCGGCAAAGTCCGTCTAATAGATAACATTAAATTCAGATAAGGATTATCGATATGCTTATTGAGATGATGAAATCGAAGATTCACCGTGTGACAGTCACGGAGGCGAATCTTAATTACATAGGAAGCATCACGATAGATAGCGCACTGATCAAGGCTGCCAACATACTCCCCGGAGAGCGGGTGTTTATCGTGAATAACAATAATGGCGAGCGTTTTGATACGTATGTGATAGCCGGCGAGGAGGGTAGCGGAGTTATCTGCCTCAATGGAGCCGCCGCCCGCAAAGCGCAGCCCGGCGACGTGATAATCATAATGGCATACGCGCAGATGACCCCCGAAGAGGCACGCGAGTTTAAGCCGTCGGTGATTTTCCCCGACACCGCCACCAATAAACTTTGATTGAATTATGGCAATGTTCGAGAGCTTGTCTGAACGGTTAGAGAAATCGTTTCAGATATTGAAAGGTGAGGGCCGCATCACCGAAATAAATATCGCGGAGACAATGAAAGATGTCCGCAAGGCTCTTTTGGCCGCCGACGTCAACTATAAGACCGCCAAAACTTTCACCGATGAGGTTAAGAAGAAAGCCCTTGGCCAGAACGTGATCACCTCCCTCAAGCCGAAGGAGCTGATGATTAAGATTGTGCATGATGAACTTGTAGCCCTTATGGGTTCGGAGCAGGCACAGTTGAATCTTTCGGGGAATCCCACTGTCATCCTGATGGCAGGTCTCCAGGGTGCCGGTAAGACCACTTTCGCCGCCAAGATTGCCAAGAGGCTTAAATCGCAGAAAGGGAAGCGTCCTTTGCTTGTCGGAGCCGACGTGTATCGTCCTGCCGCGCGCGAACAGCTCCGTGTGCTTGCCGAGGGGATAGAAGTTCCTGTTTACACTGAGGAGGAAAGCAAGGACCCGGTTCAGATTGCACTTAACGCCATAGCCGAGGCAAAAGCCAACCACAACGACCTTGTGATTATCGATACAGCCGGCCGTCTTGCCGTGGATGAGGCCATGATGAATGAGATCGCCGCCATCAAGGAAGCCGTGAAACCACAGGAAACTCTCTTTGTGGTTGACTCCATGACGGGTCAGGATGCTGTTAACACAGCCAAAGCATTTAATGACCGTCTCGATTTCGATGGTGTGATACTTACCAAACTCGATGGCGATACCCGAGGCGGTGCGGCAATCACCATCCGTTCTGTGGTGAAGAAGCCTATCAAGTTTGTCGGCACAGGAGAGAAAGTTGAGGATATAATGGAATTCAACCCTGACGGTATGGCCAACCGAATCCTCGGTATGGGTGATATCGTGGGACTTGCCAACAAGGCGTTGGAGGTTTATGATCAGGAGGAGGCCCGCAAGGTTGCGGAGAAGATCAAGAAGAATAAATTTGACTTCGACGACTTCATGAACCAGATCAAGCAGATCAAGAAGATGGGTAATCTGAAAGATCTTGCCGCCATGATTCCCGGTATGGGTAAGATGATGAAAGGTATCGACATCCCCGATGATGCATTCAAGGGGATTGAAGCCATAATCAACTCCATGACTCCGTGGGAACGTCAGAACCCGACCGAAATCAAGGGAACGCGCCGTCAGCGCATTGCAAAGGGTTCGGGAACTTCAATTCAGGATGTAAACAAGCTGCTGAAACAGTTTGAGGATATGCGCAAGGTTATGAAGATGACCTCTTCTATGAAGAACCCGATGAAGATGATGCGCCAGATGAAAGGGAAAATGCCCAAGATGCCGTTCTAATCTTTCGTGAAACAAATATAGTAATACACATAAATAATAAGGACGTGCCTATGGCGCGTCCTTATTATTTATTATTCTTATTCCTCCCTGAGGAATGAGATTCCGGATTTCCGACCGCAGACATATATACCGGATTGGTTTCCCTGATGGATGAGATTATCGAGATATAGTGGTTCGCCCTCAGCTATCAGAGAGCAGGAGAAGGTGTCGCCCGGTTCGAGGCGAGTTCCTTCAGATTCCAGTATCTTCCATTGCCTTGACCCTAAATATTCTGCGACACAGGTGCGCGCAGGAGGCCATAGAATCCGCAGGCGTTCGCCCGATTTCATATCCTTTTCAACATTGATTGTCTTTGTGCCGACTCTGCCACTTTCAGCTTCCGGGAGATTGCCGTTAAGGAAATCATCATAATCTTTCCATCCGCAATATCTTGCTAAAATGTCGAGAGTTGAGCGTCGTGTGGAAAGAGGTTCATCAAGGTACCCCCATATGCGTTTCAGCGTGGTAGGGCTTAAAGACGTTCCTGTATGTTTGAATATCCGCTCTGCCAATTCTTCGAATTGCTTGGGAGTGGAAGGAGAAAGGCCCGCAGTTTCCTCAACCTTTTTGCAAAGAGTATAGAATTTCATTATATTTCCAAAGTTTTTGAGTGATATGTTAACTGAAAGAATAATAAGTTGAAGTCTTATTTATTTTTATTTGAAATCTTTCGGTTGTTCCACATTTTTTGATATTCTTCGTATGTGTTAAGGAAATGATTGTAAATGTCTTTTTTAATTTTTTCCTTATCAGTAGCTGTGAGGTTCGGATATCTTTGGGGATTGCAAGATTTTCTTGCAATATCTTGGCCACTGCTGAGGATATCAGCGGAGTTATACTCCTTAGAATATAAGATAATATCTCTGGAATATTGGGCAAGCAGAGCCTCAGCCTTTCGAACCCCCTCAATGTAAGCATCCTCCTTTTCCTTAAATCTGTTATCTTCAGCTACGCGGTGAAGTTTTTCTTGAGCTTCCGTCATTCGAATGGTCAGATTATCAAGAGAATCTTTAAGTAGAGCCACCTGGTTTTCCTGTTTGCGGTTTGTTTCGTTGAGCAGATTTAACTTTTGCTGTGCCTCGGATGCGGCATTTTGTGCGTTGCTTGCAACTTTGCGGGCTTCTAATATCGAGGACTTCGCCTCGCTCGCAGATTCAGAAAGGGATAAAATTCTCAATAAAGCCAATAGTCCGATTATAAGGATTCCTGTGACAGCTAAAGATATGCGGATCAGTCTCGGTCGCCGGTTACGTCGGTTGAGCCGTTTAATAATCTCATTGGTATCTTTTGGTCGTCTGTTCAAATTCCCGGTGCATTTTCTGGCTATCGGGCCATATTCGGGAGTCAGCTCTTTCATTATCGCCCCGATGCTGTAGATATCATCGCTAACGTTTGCCTCCTTCTCCTTCTGCTGTTCGGGAGAGATGAACCCCGGAGTTCCGGCGCCTTGCTTAAGCTCAACGTAATCATCCGTGTCAGCAAGGCCGAAGTCGATAAGGACAACATTTTTACCTGCATTCCTCACCATAATATTCGAGGGCTTCAGGTCGCGGTGGATAACGCCCATACTGTGGAGATAGCCTACGGCCTGAATAATTTCACGCAATATCCTCCTGCGTTCCTTTTTGTCAAGCCTCCCATCTCTTAGGAGCTCGGCCAAAGTTTTACCCTCAATCCATTCTTCAACTATACATGTGCCTAATCCGGGAATATCTTCGACCCCCACTGCCTGAACCACAGCCGGGTTATGCAACCGCGAGTGAATCTCGAATTCCTTTTGCAACTGTCGGCGGTAGGCGGCGGAGTCTCTCAACTCCTTGCGGAGCCCTTTCAGGAGCCACATGCGCCCATATCTCCTCCCTCGGGCAATGATATTTATTTTGGTGACGCGAAGAATCTCCACATCATTCATGCCCGTCTGCACTCCGAATTCTTTTGCAGGATCGTTCAGGAAGCCGGATTCTATCTTGTCTTCAGTCATCATTCTGCAAAATTAGTTAAATAGTCGGTTAAAACAAAGAATTTAAAAAAGGACTGAAAAGGACTTTTTTTAGATAAAACATGATATTAACTTTGCAAAAAGTGAAAAAATTGCCGATAATTGTAAAATAGTTAGTATATTTGCACTCGGATCCGTCACAGGAAAAATTGTTGAAAAAAACGGCATTATTTGAAATGTGACAGGATTCGTGATACATAAGAAGCGACACTCAGCGCTCTTTCTTGACAGTCAGAAACTTCGCAACTTTCAGAATCAGTCAGGAATGAGATGGCTGCAGCTGACGTGCGGGAAATGTATATAAGTACCGTTCCCTGACCTGATACGTGAGTATCGGGTCACTGAGCGTATATACATACCATCGCAAGGTCACTGCTGCTGTCTGTTCTACTGATTCGGGCAATGCGAAGGCCTCTGACTGAAGAACAGACAGCTCAGACGGGCCTTGCGTTTCTTTTTTTCTAAACTAACCTGTCTCTATGGGTCCGGGAGACATCATAATCGATATGGAGACTTACGAAAAACTGAAACAATCTCCCGTTTTCCAGATGTCGCTCCATTCAAAGGAATTATTTCACAGCAATTTTCTGGCTTGGCTTGGAGAAGACCCGAAGTTGCGCGAGGTGTTCCGGAATGTTATGGTGGCAATTGGTCTTAGCCGCGAGTATGTGGACTCTTGGGGAGAAGACTTCGAGATTCTAAGAGAGAAAAATCATTTTGACCTTATTGTCAAAGCTCCGGTTCATAAGAACAAAAAAGGGAAAGAGCGCCCTAAAAGAGGGGAACTTTATCTTGTAATTGAGAATAAGATAAAGAGTGTGCCTACAGGTGATCAACTTAATGATTATTCCAAAAAATTAGAGTCTTACGTTAAAAATCCCGGATTCACAAAGATTCTCCTTTCTATGGGGAAATATGACGGCATCCTTCCTGATGATTGGAAACAGGCCACTTACGAAGAAGTTATAGAGGGATTGAAAAAGCCTGTCTCCGGAACAATCTCCCCTTATAAAAGTGAATTGATAAAGGATTACACTTCAATGTTGGAAACTCTTGTCAAAATCATGGGCGGAGTCACGGTGTCGACCGATGACACTTTCTTACCTGACAAAAAAGCCGATGAACTTAGGGAGGAGCTTGACAAACTCCGTATAGCAGACTTATACGACAAATGGAGAGCATCTAAAATAGCCGCCTTAGTGTCGAAAGAATTGGGTGTAACTTGCTATTCGGGTTACACCAACAAGACTCCTTTTATAGAAGTTCATGAAATCCTACGTGTGGGAAAAGAGGATAAGGATACTTGGACCGGTACTATACAGATACAGGGGGCTCAATATCGGCGTTGTATCTGGGGACCATTTGAATCTAAAGAGTTGGCTAAATCATATCCCGGTTTCTTATATCCAACCAAAGATGAGTTTAAGGATAAATTAATGGAAGAATATCCTAATGTGTTCGAAGGAACAAGGATGCGCAGAGATTATTGTTGTTATGGAGAAAATGACGAACGTCCTTTCTGGTATCAGTATGTGGTGATTGGTCCAGAGACTAAGATATCAACAATCATTGAATGTATTCGTCAGGATCTGGAGAGTTTGATGTCTTTCCAAAAGGATGACTCCCACAAAACAAGCCTCTAATTACATAATCCGAATTTTTAATGACTTTTGTTGATACTAATCAACAGATATTAATTTTATTCAACATGAAAAGATTTTTATTAACACTGGTAGGAATGCTGTTAGCATTGCCGATTTTGGCTCAAGACTTCACTTATGAGTACGAAGGACAGACTTTGATTTATACTATACTTAACGAAGAAGAAAAGACTTGTACCACTAAAGAAGGTGAGGATTGGTCTATGGAAGGAGGTAATAATGTTTCCGGTAATTTAGTAATACCGTCACATGTGCTTTATAATGGCAATGAGTATACCGTGACAGAAATAGGATATTGTGCTTTCAATAAGTGTACAGAATTAACTTCTGTAACAATCCCTGAATCCGTCACTTTAATCGGGAATTGGGCTTTTGGGAGTTGTCCCAACTTGAAGAACGTGATAATTAGCAATTCTGAAACCTCGATTGCTGATATAGCTTTCGAAATCTCTGTTTTTAGCGACAACGGAAAGACTCTTCTATTTGCTCCGGTTAAATATGACGATTCTTATACAATCACAGATGGAGTAGAGACAATTAAAAGTAATGCGTTCCATAAAGTTAACTTTAAGTCTCTTTCTATCCCGGCTTCTGTAAAATATATTGAAGCAGATACTTTCGCCGAGGTAAATATTGAGCGAGTGAACTTTGAAGATTGGCAACATTGGTGCGAGACCGTTACGCTCGAGAATCTTGAAGCAAATCCCTATCGTTATGGTGCACCATACGCCGGAGGTGTCAAGATGACATCTTATGAGCTGAAGGAGGGGATGACAGAGATAAAGGATTATGTTAATTATGGTCTCCAATTTAAGGATGAGATTGAACTCCCGACTACACTGAAGCGCGTCGGTGCATACGCTTTCTATAACAACAAGGAGCTTTATCATGTTTTCCTTAACGATAGCTTGGAGGAGATCGGCGAGCATGCTTTCGATGGCTGCGAACTTCTCGAAAATCAGGAATTACCCTCTACCTTGAATAAGATCGAGGATTGCGCATATAAGGGTTGTAGCTCGCTGACAGAGGTGGTTCTTCCTGAGAATCTCTCTTCACTCGGTGCAAATGCATTTGAAGAATGTACCGCTTTGGAGAAGGCGGTGGTCGTTGCAAATATTGATTATATCCCCGATTATGCCTTTAATAAATGTAAGGCTCTCACCAAGCTCTATCTTCCGTTGCAGTTGAAATCAATCGGAGATTATGCGTTTGCCGATTGTGAGTCAATGGATGAAATTAAACTGCCCGTTTCTCTTGAAACAATCGGGGACTATGCATTCTATGACTCTAATCCATGGAATGGACTTGGTAAGATTACCCAGCTCATTATTCCCGACAAAGTTACAAGTATCGGCAAGCATGCATTCCATGACCAAAGTATCCAAAATCTAACTTTAGGCAAGGGCTTGACAACGATTCCGGAAAGTGCTTTCGAAGGTGTGCCTCTTAAATCTGTATCATTCTCTGAAGGTCTTCAGAAAATTGAAAGGAATGCCTTCGCAGCCGGGCGCGACTGCATCTCTTCAGTCATTCTCCCCTCCACAGTGAATGAAATTGAAGAGAATGCTTTCGAAAATACATCGATTCAAGAATTAGTAATACCCGATGGCGTATTGTCTCTACCCTCCGGAAGTTGCGGACGCCCTGCACTTCTTACTGTCGGAAAGGATGTGAAGACTATTGATGCCAATGCCTTCTCATTCGAAAACCTCATTACCTTCCGCCTGAAGGCCACAATGCCGCCGACTCTCAACGAGGCATTCCCTATTACCAACGAACAGAACGACCAGCTGACTTTAGTGGTGAATCAAGGCCGTGTCGTATCTTATATGAACAATGCCCGTTGGAAACAGATCAACCGCATAATCCAGGAGGACTGGACGGATATCGAAGTTCATCTTGACGGGACATTCTCGCTTGCCGAGGAGATACGTATGCAGAACGGGTTGATGCCTTCGCAGGTGAACAAGATGAAGGTGTTTGGCCCGCTTGATGAAAATGATCTCCGCGTGATCCGTGAGAATATGGTCTCTCTCAGAAGTCTTGACCTCAGTGAGGTGACAAATGTTACCGCAATTCCCGACGGTCAGTTCAAGGAATCACTGCTTAACGAAATCATACTTCCAGCCGGGATTGAGCGCATAGGCAATGAATCATTCGCCAATAGCCGCCTTCTCACAATGGATGCACTCCCTGAAACCCTCACTTCTATCGGAGATCGCGCCTTTGAAGGGTGTATCCGTGTTACCTTCTCCCGTATGCCTGAAAGCCTTACTGAATTGGGAGAAGGGGCTTTCTCAGGCTGTTCGGCTATCAAGGAGATGGCGTTCACCAGTCAGCTCAGCGGATCCCTTCCCCCCTATACTTTCCAAGATTGCACGCTGCTTGAGCACGTAGATCTCAGCACCACTGAAATCCGCTCCATCGGGAGTGAGGCTTTCCGTGGATGTTACGAACTGGATGAGATCATTCTTCCCGAGACTCTCACCTCCATTTCATACGCTGCTTTCTACGGAACAGCCATCCGCGACATCTCATTCCTTCCTGCTAATGTAGATGAAATAGGCGAAGAGGCCTTCAGCAACTGCCGCCGTCTTGTGGCAGCCACTCTTCCGCAGACAATGACTTCCGTGAGCAGCAATATCTTCTCCGGTTGCGGCCGTCTCCTCACAGTGTCGATGCCTGCCGGAATACTTTCCGTTGGACGCGATCTGGTAAACGGTGACAAAAAACTGTCAAATATCAGTTGCGCGGCTACGGATGCGCCTGAGGCAGAGACCGGAGCATTTGACAATATCCGTCTGCGTTATGTCTCGTTGACTGTGCCCACACTCAGCTTCCGCACCTATCTTTCCGCACCGCAGTGGGGTAAGTTTGAGACCATCTTGAACCGAATTCCGGTAACAATGGACAAGGGAGTCGAAGTGACCAATGTTGCAGAGGATGAGTATCAGGATATGCTTGAGGAAGACCGATTGGAAGAGCTCCAGGAAACTTCCACTCAGGCGCCTCAGGAAGAGGAGCAACCGGAGAATATGCGTCGTCGCGCAGCGCGTCGTGCAGCATCCCGTGCAGTCACCAACCGAAGCTTTGCAGCCCTCTTTGATGGCGCACAGATCCAGACTGGCAGGGATGGTTCCGGTACACGTATCTTCATTAATCCGGAGGAGGGCGTGAAGGTTACTTCTGTTAAGCTCAATGACGAGGAGATGCTTGACAAGATGGAAGGAAACTCTATTCTCCTGCCGGCAGGAAGCAATGGAAACCTCGAAATACACACTGACGCAGAAAATATCGAGACTGGAATCAGCGAGGTGATCTATGATGAGGCAACTGCTCCGATCTATTCTCTGACAGGAACAATTGTCGGAAGAGGGAGAGCAGATCTCGAAAATCTTCAGCCTGGAATATACATATTCTGTGGTCGCAAGATTGCAGTGAAATGATACAACCGACTTATCTTGAGTCTTCATATCCCTCGGAAATTTCTCCGGGGGATATTTTTATCCTTATGTTTCACAAAAGTAAGTATTATAAAAATAATTCTTTGGAAAATTACAGATAAGTGCAATCTAATTCTTTGGAAAATTACAGATAAGTGCAATCTAATTCTTTGGGAAATTACATAT
>CAMWXH010000009.1 GCA_947178165.1 uncultured Porphyromonadaceae bacterium
AGTCTCATTCAGGATATCGAGAGTCTCCAGGAATGAAGTGTCGGGTGTGGTCTCTACATCGTTGTAAGTCACAAAAGCACCCTGTGCCTTAGGGCCGGCCTGACGCCATACCCTAAGATTGACTTTCATTATATTTTCTTCCATTTTGAATTTCAGTTTTTGGGGTTAGAGCTTTTAAGACTTGTAGTTACGAGTCTGCACCTTGATTGCCTCATAGTGGAGAGGTTCCTTGATAAGCTCGGGAGCCTTGTCGTCGCTGCCGTCATATTCCCAGCAGCTCACATAGAAGCAGTTCTCATCATCACGCTTGGCCTCGCCTTCCTCAGTCTGATACTCAGTGCGGAAGTGGCCACCGCAGCTTTCGTTACGGCTGAGAGCATCGTATGCGATAAGCTCGCCCATAGTGATGAAGTCGTTAAGACGGAACGCCTTGTCAAGCTCGATGTTCATGCCCTCCATAGTTCCGGGGATGAAGAGATCCTTCTCGAAAGTCTTGCGAAGCTCCTTGAGCTTGCCGAGAGCAAGTTCGAGACCCTCTTTATCGCGTGCCATGCCAACATACTCCCACATGATGTGGCCGAGTTCCTTATGGATAGAGTCAACGGAACGAGTTCCCTTGATGTTCATAAGCTTCTCCTCATCGGCTACACACTTAGCCTCAGCGGCATCAAACTCCGGAGTGTCAGTCTTGAAGTGAGGAACTGTGATCTGGTCGCTCAGATAGTTCTGGATAGTATAAGGAAGCACGAAGTAACCATCGGCGAGACCCTGCATGAGGGCAGAAGCACCGAGACGGTTAGCACCATGGTCAGAGAAGTTGCACTCGCCGATAGCGAAGAGACCCTTCACTGAAGTCTGGAGCTCATAGTCAACCCAGATACCACCCATTGTGTAGTGGATAGCGGGGAAGATCATCATCGGGTTGTAATATTTCACGCCATCCTTCTCATTGGCAAGCTCACCGGGGTTAACGTCGGTGATCTCCTCATACATATCGAAGAGGTTGCCATAACGCTGCCGAACCACGTCGATGCCGAGACGGTTGATAGCCTCAGAGAAATCGAGGAATACGGCAAGACCTGTGTTGTTAACACCGAAGCCGGCATCGCAACGCTCTTTAGCGGCACGAGAAGCCACGTCGCGGGGAACGAGGTTACCGAAAGCAGGATAACGGCGCTCAAGATAATAGTCGCGCTCCTCTTCAGGGATATCGCTACCCTTGATCTGGCCTTTCTGAAGTTTCTCGGCATCCTCTTTCTTCTTGGGTACCCAGATGCGGCCGTCGTTACGGAGCGACTCAGACATAAGAGTCAGCTTAGACTGCTTGTCGCCGTGAACGGGGATACAGGTCGGGTGAATCTGAACGAAAGCGGGGTTAGCGAAATATGCACCCTTGCGGTAGCAAGCCATAGCAGCGGAACAGTTGCAACCCATCGCATTGGTTGAAAGGAAGTAAGTGTTACCGTAGCCACCGGTTGCTATAACAACAGCGTGAGCGGCGAAACGCTCGAACTTGCCGGTCACAAGATTCTTGGCGATGATACCGCGAGCGCGCTCCACGCCATCCTTATCTTTGATAAGCACGAGTTCGTGCATCTCATAACGGTTGTAACTCTTCACCTTGCCAAGCTGAATCTGACGGTTGAGCGAGCTGTAAGCTCCGAGAAGGAGTTGCTGGCCTGTCTGACCCTTGGCATAGAAAGTACGGCTCACCTGAGCGCCACCGAAAGAACGGTTGGCGAGGAGACCGCCATATTCGCGAGCGAAAGGAACGCCCTGAGCCACACACTGGTCGATGATATTGTTAGACACCTCGGCCAGACGGTAAACGTTAGCCTCGCGGGCACGGTAGTCGCCACCCTTCACAGTGTCGTAGAAAAGACGATATACTGAGTCGCCGTCGTTCTGATAATTCTTTGCGGCGTTGATACCACCCTGAGCGGCGATAGAGTGAGCGCGGCGGGGTGAATCCTGGATGCAGAAGTTGAGCACGTTGAAGCCGAGTTCTGCAAGAGTCGATGCTGCAGAAGCACCGGCAAGACCGGTTCCCACAACAATGACATCGAGTTTACGCTTGTTGGCAGGGTTCACCAATTTTTGGTGAGCCTTATAGTTGGTCCATTTCTCAGCGACAGGACCCTCCGGAATCTTGGAATCAGCCGGATTCATTACTTTTACATTATCTAAATTTGCCATATCGCTAATTAGTTGGGTTGGTTAGGATCAATTACTCTTATCTGTGGTTCCTGATTTGCGTCAGGCTGATTGTCGGTTGCTTCGAGATAGTCGAAGAAAGCCACTACATTGCCGAGGGCCTTGCTGCGCACCTGAAGCTCTTCGAGCTGCTGAGCGGCGGCGGCATTATTCTTAAGATATTCCTTAGCTTCGGGAGAAGACATCTGCTCAACCTGCTGACGGATGCCACCCTCCATCTGACGGATACCCTGAGAAACCTGCTCGTAGGGAGACATGCGGATCTGCATTCCGAGCTGAGCGGCATCGGGGCCGAAGTCTTTCTCAAGCATAGCGGGAATCATATCCTTATACTGCTCGCGCAGAGCCTCATCCTTGATGTAATCCTTGTCATGAGCCTTAACGGTGAATACGATAGCCTGAGCCACGAAGAGAGCGATCACGATAGTTGTCCAGCAGCAGCCGATCTTTTTCAGACGGCCGATCCAAACCTCGTTATCCCAACCGCAAGACTGGAACATCGACCAGAAACCATGGTTCATGTGGAACCAGAGGGCGATGAAACCGATGATATAGACAATCGGAGTCCAAACAAGGCTGAAAGCCTCCTGGATGAAGAGCGTGCCGGCGGCTGGAGGGATCGCACCCTCTGCACCACGGATCTCCTGGAGCTGCATCTTAGCCCAGAACTGGATAAGGTGAACCACAAGGAAAGCGAGCACAACGATACCGAGCACGAGCATGTTCTTTGAAGACCATTCTACGTTCTTCGGACGTTTCTCGATGCTGTAGCGCACGTTACCGCGAGCCTTACGGTTCTGGACCGTAAGCATCAAGGCATAGATGATGTGGACGATGAATAGGAACGCGAGCCCTACTGAGGCGATGAGCGCATACCAATTTGCTCCTAAGAATTCGCAAATCGAATTATACGCTGTCGGCCAACAGATAGCTACAGCATTCATCACACAGTGAAATGTTACAAATAGGACAAGGCATGCACCCGTGAGGGCCATCACAAACTTACGTCCTACAGATGAGCATGATAACCACATAGCTGTTCTGAATTTAATTATTAGTTATTTTGTTTATGTTCAGGTTGCAGGAGCCCGAGGTTAGCGGCGGGCCGAATCCGTCACAGCGCAATTAAGGCAAAGGCTTTTACGGATTCTTTGCAAATTTATCATTATTTTAGCATAACTGAAAATTATTATCGATTTTTTTATCATCATTTTTGAGGATATGGCTTATTTGCACTTTTTTATTCCCGTCCCGGAGTTGATTAAATCGCATCCCTCATTTTTTTATTGAAAGCAGGATTGAAAGCAGGGTTCATAATTTTTTCATTATTTCTCCCCACTCTCTTTGTAATTTGAAAAAAAAATCGTAACTTTGTCGCCACGTTGGTCTGGTAGCTCAGCTGGATAGAGCATCTGCCTTCTAAGCAGACGGTCCCGCGTTCGAATCGCGGCCAGATCACTTCCAGCTACTTCAATCCCGGGTTTTCCATATTATTATGAAGGAAACCCGGGATTTGTATATTTATTTAACAACCTAAATTTCTGATAATATGAGAAAACTGATCTTATCTCTCGCCCTGGCCGGGTCCCTGCTTTCCGCGCAGGCTCAGCAGGCTTTATGGGGCGGCTCCAACATCGTCTCTCCGCAAACCAACGATGACAATTCCGTCACCTTCAGGCTCTTCGCCCCTAACGCTTCAAAAGTGGAGATCACGGGAGATTTCCTTCCACCCGTAACTGTTGACACTCCACGCGGGCCGCAACAATCGGCAGGAACCGCAGAACTGACCAAGAACAACGACGGACTATGGGAATACACCTCCTCCTCACTTTCTCCCGAACTTTACAGCTATTCCTTCATTGTTGACGGCATCCGCATTAACGACCCTTCGAACGTGTATCAATTGCGCGACATAGCCACCATAACCAATATCTTCATCATCCCGGGCGGACAGGCCGACTATTATAAAGTATCGGATGTGCCTCACGGCACTGTCTCTAAAGTATGGTATCCAAGCGAGACCCTCGGCATGAACCGGCGAATGACAGTATATACCCCCGCCGGTTACGAAAAGGGCGACCGCAGTTATCCCGTTTTCTATCTTCTCCACGGCAGTGGCGGGGATGAGAATGCATGGCCCGAACTCGGACGCGCCACCCAGATTCTCGACAATATGATAGCACGCGGTGAAGCGGAACCAATGATTGTGGTTATGACCAACGGAAACGCGGCACTCCAGGCAACACCCGGAGAATCATCGGCAGGTCTCGTACCCCCTACCACCAACCTCCCCCGCATGATGGACGGTGCATTTGAATTGCATTTCCCGGAGGTGGTCAGCTACATCGACTCCAACTACCGCACAATAGCCGACAAACAGCATCGTGCCATCGGAGGGCTTTCGATGGGAGGTTTCCATTCAATGCATATATCAAAGCAATTCCCCGATATGTTTGACTACGTGGGGCTATTCTCCGCAGCAGTGACTCCGCGTAACGGTTCCGACACCGGTGTTTATTCCGATCTCGACGGCAAGCTTGCAAGGCAGTTCGGAGCCAAGCCTGCCCTCTATTGGATAGCTATCGGTGACAAGGACTTCCTTTATGAGGAGAACAAGGCCTATCGAAAATATCTCGACGACCACAATTATCCCTACATCTATCGCGAAAGCCCCGACGGCCACATCTGGAAAAACTGGCGGATATATCTCACCGAATTTCTTCCCCAGCTCTTCAAAAAGTAATTTTTAGCGATTTCTCAACTATATATAACTTATAAAAAGAAGCGCTGCATCACTGCAGCGCCTTCTCCAAAAGATTGTTTTCCAATTACTATTCATTCCAACAATCCCTTACCGCTTAGTTTATCAGCATCATCATGAGAGAGTGGTGATGCCTCTACGGCTACGGATTTTTCACCTTGAAACTATTCTAAACCTTAAAATCTATTCAACTACAAACTCTACTATTGAACCTGACAATAATGAAGCCTTTCCACTTCATTATTTTTTCCAATGCAAAGTTATACAATAAGAAACCTGATTCCAAGCATCAAAAAAATTATCAAAATATTCAATTCGCACTTAGCTTGATTATCAATTCCTTATATAACTAAATGTATAGATTCTTTCAAAGTTTAGATTATTTCTCAAAAAGGTGTCAGTATAAAATTTTGCTCACTTTCTTCCCATTTTTCACTATATACAACCCCGGAGTCAAAGGTTTCTCGATTCTCACGCCCTGCATATTATAATATTCCGGAGCAAACTCTTCGTCGCCCTCTATCAGCGTTGCCACCGATGTCATTATACCCTTCGGGCCGGCTTCCAGGAAGATATGGTTGTTGATCACGTATGGTTCCTCCACATCATATTGCGTTCCGGCATTATTATGCAGGATGAAATGATGGGCATCTTCGGTTGCCTCCACATTGCGGATCACTTTATAGGCAGTCCCATCTATGGTTTCTGTCTCAGCCAGATAATGTCCCGGCCAACCGCCGAAGAGCGAAGGAGCATCATTGCGGTAGGCATAGAGATAGAGGTCGTTCCAACCGGTCTGGTCGTTGATATAGATGTTATATTTCTCATCCGAAACCACCGGAGGCTCAAGGATTGTAAAATTCTTATTTTTAATCTCGATGAAAAGGTCTTCGGTCGTGGGAACGGCCGGACCGTCAAACTGTGCGCCTGAATTGTTAGTGAATATCAGGTTATGCTCTCCGCTGTAACCCTGCGGGAATTCGACTTTCTTATACGTGTCACCACCCATCGTCACATCCTGAGTGAAAATAGCTCCGGGCCACTTGCCGAAAAGGGAGGGAGCGTCATTCTGGTAGGCATAGACATAAAGGTTGTTCCAGCCGGAAAGATCGCGCACGTAAATGCCGGGAGCCTTGGGAAGATCGGGAATTACCGGAGTCTCCCCGCTCTCTTCATCGGCTACATACACTGCATATCCGTAGGCCGGAAGGGTGAACGATGCCCCTGATACCAACTCCGCCTTTTTGCCTGAGAATACATCCATGGCTTTTATTCCGGGAAGTGAGCCGGTAACCGTGAAGGAGGCCTGGCTGGAGCCGAAATTGAGCATGACCACAACTGTTTCATTGCCATTGCGACGCTCATATACATATACCTTATCATTGCTTGCCTCATGGTTAAGGAACACTCCGCTTTCCTTCCCAGTGTTAAGAGCCGGTTGGGTATGCTTGAGATTGCAGAGAGTCTTGATAAGGGCTGTCATCTCATTGTCGGGATTGTTCCAATTGATAGGAGTCTTTTCCGACAATAGCACTTTCCCTGACTTATACTGAATCTCCTGCCCGTTATATAGCAACGGCATTCCATATACAGTGAACTCGAGTACGGTCATGGGACGGAGGAGATTCCCGAAATGTTTATCTTCAGTTCCCCCTTCATCCTGCACCACATCGTGGTTGCTCAGATACACCATACGCGAACGCCCCTTGTAGTTGTTATCGTTATGAAGCTTGGCACATTCATTCTTGAGGTTGTTGATATTCACGCCCCTCACCTGGTCGAGAAGGCGGTCGCGGAATCCCCACGCATAATTATAATCGAAATAACCCTTCGAAACGAGCTCCGGACGGCTGTCATCCTCGGCCAGCCAGGCCACGCGCTTACCATTCTTAAGCACACGCTCCGATGCCTTGCGCCAAAGTTCGGGTGAAGGCCCCGAGGCGTAGTCGCAACGGAAGCCGTCGATATCGAAATTCTCAACCCAATATTGCATGCATTTGATCATCTCCTCCTGCATGGCTGTGTTGTTGATATCAAGTTGATAGACATCGTTCCAGCCGTTAGGATGCACAATCTCGCCGCCGTTCTTCTTGTAAAATTCGGGATGAGCTGTCACCCACACATTATCCATCGAAGTGTGATTGGCCACCCAGTCGAACCATATCTCCATGCCGTTGTCATGGATGGTCTTGACAAGGTCGCGCAGATCCTGTTCCGTGCCATTTTGGGGGTCAATCTTTGTATAATCCTTCACTGCGTAAGGGCTGGAGTATGTTCCCCACTTGCCTATGTCGCCGAGTCTATAGATAGGCATAAGCCACACCACATCCACACCCAATTCTTTGAGTCGCGGAATCTGTGCCTCCACACCTTTCAGATTACCTGCCGGAGAGAAGTTGCGCACGAACACTTCATAAATCACCCTGTTCTCGGGCTTCCTCACATCGGAAGCCGCCCGGCCATTCATGCTGCCTCCCAAAAGAAGCAGCATGGCGGCCAGACGGCACATTATCGAACTGATTTTCATCTTAAAGACTGGTCTTACTTGTAAATCTTACATTACAACTTTTGAAACTTTCGAGCCTTTGCGTACGATGTAGATACCTGTTTCGGGAGCGGCAACGCGAACACCCTGAAGAGTGTAATACTCAGCTTCGGCATTCTCCTCCATAACTACTTTCACGCCGCTTTCAATGTCAGGGGTAGGAAGGATCGTGGCTGTAGTAGCAGTAACCTCAATAAATGTTGTCTGGCCTGCAACTGCGGCACATCCGTCAAACTGCTTCCCTTCGCCACCACCGTCATGGCTGAAGATGAGATTGTAGGAAGTGACGCCATCGCCGTTGAAAGGCACTTTCTTATAAGTCTGGTCAGCAACAGTTACAGATTCCGTTGCCTCTGTTCCGGGCCATCCACCGAGAGCTTCCGGCTTACCGGTTGCCCAGCCATATACAGCGAGGTTATCCCAGCCTGTCTTGTCAAGAAGGTAGAGCCATCCTTCCTGAAGCTCTATTTTTTCAAATGTTGTTTCCGGTTTTGAAGGATCTGAATATTGATTCACGCTCTCGCCGTTTGTTGCGAAATAGTAGTTCTCCTCATCAAGTGTAATCATGTTGAGGTCAACTTGCTTGTTGTTATTGTTATTGTTGAGGATCGGATGAGCCACCTCTCCATCGTGGCCATCGATCACCCATTTGTCATATTTTACACCGCTGATTGTTTCCTGAGCGTCAGGAGTGGCACCGGGCCAGCCTCCGAAGATTTCGCTGTCACCCCAAGAGTAGAGAGCCACGTCTGACCCCCAGTCGGTGAGATTAGCAACATAGATATTATGGGTAGCGGCAGAAGCTGTCATTGCCATTGCTCCGAGTGCGAGCGAGAGTAGTAAACTTTTTTTCATGCTATTTTTCTTTTAATAATTTGGTTAAGTAGATTGATTTTCTGACGCAAAGTTATTTCATCTGAAAACCGAATCCTAACATCATAATAAATTTCAAGAAAATCTAAACATGATATAACTAATAATCAACCCATTAATTGAAATAATATATAAATAAAGTCAAAACAAAATAATAGATCCGCAACCCCATCTAATCTATATATCTATCCCTCCAATCATATTTATCCCTATAATCATATCTATTCCTCTAATCTATATTTCTATAACCACAGGTTAGGATTATATTAGGGATATCTATCACATCAGGTGTGGATTATATATGATTTTTTGGTATCGCGGATTTTTAATCGCGTAGCGATGTTTTTGGCGCGGATTGAACGCGGATCTTAAAATTGTTTGTAAATGTCATTGGAATCGCGGCTGCCAAGGCATTAATGCCTTGGCAGAGGCAAGGATCGAAGCGGATGACCGCGGTTCGCGATCGTACGCAATAATTCTCGACAGTAGGTAAGAATATACAATAGTCCGTAAAAATCCGCTCAAATCCGTTGATGTCTCTCGCACGGATGCGAGAGACACAGCGATTTCATTATTCGACAGATTAATTATTTGACAAATAATAAAATGTTCATTTAAAAATCCGCGCCCAATCCGCGGACAGCCGTAAGGCAAAAAAAGATCCGCGATTCTTTCTAATCTTTATATCTATCCCTTAGGTTTATCCATTACTAATTTATATCTTTCATTCACGGGTGTATTAAAAGAATAATCATAAATCCAGGAAACAAAAAACATCACTAAAAATTTGAGTTTTTGCGTATTCTGAAAATTTTTAGTAACTTAGGGAAGTTTTATCAGAGCAAACCTACACAGCAATTCTTATACCACGATGGAGCAATACAGAACAAGGGAAAGAGAAGAGGAAAAATATAGGGAACATGAAGAGGATATCGAGTCAACAGAAGTGAATGGCAACAATTGCAGCTTCTGCGGTTCCCCCATGGATGAAGATGACAACTTCTGCCCCGAATGCGGCAACCCTCGCTCGGGTATAATCTGCCCCGAATGCGGCACGCTCAACCATGGCAGCTTCTGTTCAAAATGTAATGCTCCTCTTGATGATCTTGCCCGCGAGGCTGTGCGTCAGGCGAAAGCTGACCCACGTTTTCAGGAAGCGGAACGTCTCGCTGCAGAACTTATTGAATTGGAGGAGGAGATTGAACGCCTTAAGAAAGAAGCCTCCGCGGAAGGTAACAATCCCTCCGGCACAGGCCTTGACACCTCCCCCATTCTCTCAGATCAAGTCAAGGAAGCCCTCAACAAGTATAACCGTCTTTTCGCCGATGTGGCCAACATTCAGGTGAAGGAAACTCAGGCAAAGACCCCCTCTGAAACCTCGGCCAACCCCATCTCCACCGAAAGTCAATTCAGCATAAAGAGTGTAACCCTGAAGGAAGCTGTGGAGAGATACAAGGCCGTGGCCACCCAACTGCAAGCCAAGCTCGATGCTATGCTTCCCGATGCGGCCACCACTCCTCAGGAGCAGAGAAATTTCTTCTCAGCAAGAAAGATAAGAAGCTCAAAGGTGGTGCATGGCGATCGATTCTGGGTATGCAACTATTGTGGCTGCAAACATCATCAACCCTCGGAATGCACCAAACCTTGGATGGGTGGGAAATGGATTGTCGATATGAAGATTGAAGGCACTATTGACACCACATTATATGACTAATAACCACACAATATATGAGTGATAATAAACCCGGATGGGGCAACGCTCCTCAAGCAAGCGATACAGGCCGACCCGGTTGGGGAGGCGCGCCACAGGCAAGCGATACAGGCCGTCCCGGTTGGGGCGGTGCCCCGCAGGCAAGCGATACAGGCCGTCCCGGTTGGGGTGGTGCCCCGCAGGCAAGCAACACAGGCCGTCCCAGTTGGGGCGACGCTCCGCAAGCAAGCAACACGGGGAATGTGAACACCGGCGGCAACGGAGAGGTGCCCGAATATCCCGAATTTAAGATAGAGGGGGTCAGCTATCGGATGATACGCGTAATTTCCTCTCATTCCGGCGAAGCCAAGATATTCGAAATTGAACAGGGTGGAACACATTTCGCCCTCAAGCTTTATCGCCCCGGCATCAAGCCTAACCATGACGTGCTTGCCAAGGTGAAGAACCTCCGTGGCAACGGCATGCTCATTGACATTTATGCCCATGGTGTCTGGAAAGATGAGAACAACGGCACGCTCCACGATTATGAGATTATGGAATATTGCGCCGGAGGGTCCCTTGCCGACCTGAAGCCGGCTAAAGATGAGAAAGTGATGAAAGAGTATGCCGCGCGAATGGCCGCAGCTCTTGATTTCGCTCATTCCAACGGAATCCTTCATCGCGATGTTAAGCCGGCCAACTTCCTTTTCACCGATGAATCGCGCACGCGCTTCGTCCTGACCGACTGGGGACTTGCCAAAACTCTCGACAGCAAGGGACGCGCCGTGACCGATGCCGGACGCACAAAAGTATATGCAGCACCGGAGATGTACACTTATATCCCCGGCAAACCGACATACGTCAACGCCAAAGCTGATTTCTTCTCAATGGGCATGACCCTCCTTGCCCTCTGGATGGGTGAAGGCCTGCTCCTTGCCGACGAGACGCAATTGGTCAAGGACAAGCAGGAGGAGACTCTTCCCTACCCCGACAAGGGAGAGATGAGCAATCATCTCCTTTCCCTTATAAAAGGATTGACACGACGCAACCCGGATGTCCGCGCCGGATTTGACGATGTGGTGCGCTGGGCCAAGGGGGAGACAATCTATAGCGAAGCAATAAAAGATTTCAGGATTGTATTCAGTGCCGAAGACAATCTTGTGGCCCACAATGCCACGGAATTAGGGACAATGATGTGGGAGCATAGGGAATTGGCGAAGAAATATCTATACGGTCCCGGAAAAATCCTGATGAAGCTGCTGAAAGAGGTTGATCAGACTGCATTGGCTGCGATAATTGAGGATATTGTCGAACTTAAATTTCCGGGCAATCAGGATGCCGGTTTATTTGCCGCCTGTCTTGCACTCAATTCCGATACAATCTATGAAGGTATAGATGGCAAACCGCTTGCCACACAGAAGGAGATAGCCCGCGAACTCTACGATAACTCAGAGGCTTACCGCAAGGCACTCTACAACAAGAAGGAGCATCCTTTCTTTGCATATCTCTCTGCCAAAGGTCTTGACGACAGGATACCAGAGTTCCGACGCATGATACGCAACAGCGGAGTGGCCGGAGTGAGGGCTATCGCCTATATGCTCGACCCCGATCTCCCGTATAAGTTCAACACCTCCTCGCTCAACTTCCTTTTGACCTGCGAGCATCCCGAAGTCAACTCCCTTGAGGAACTTCGCGAGTGGCTGGCCGATGAGAGCGTAAGTCCCTATCTGAGCTTCTATGAAGTTGATTTTCTTACCTGGCTTGCAAACCGTGAGCCGGAATTGGCAGGAAAGGCAAAGCTGATTGCCGAGAACAAGGATTACGACTTCAACTATAAGTGCGACCTCATCCTTTACACCATCTTGCCCGATGTTGGCTTCGATTTCAAGCCTCTAAAGGAATCCAAGCGTGTCACTCCCGAGGATTTCGCAAAAAGGTTTATGGAGAAGATTGAGGGTTTCGACGACGGATGGTTCACCAGTTTTGTCGATAATTTCGATAGCAACGCGCTTCACGCTTATCTCACGGCCCGCAATAAATATGGGAAGCAGATAAGCTGGATCAGATATTGCCTGGAACTTGATTCTGCCGACAATAAAAAGAAATCAGGCCCCTACTCTATCCGCATCGCAAGGCTGAAAGCGGCTGCCGGCCTCAACGGCTCCCCGATGCCCCTCCACGTGGGAGGCATGACTTTCACCTCTCCTGAAGATGTGAAGAGGGGAAATCCCAGCAATCTCAGCGGTGAGAAGCAGACACTTGTGGCCGACTGGCTCACGCTCTTCTTCCAGGAGGAACTGAATGCCAATTATAAGGCAAAATCCTATTTCAAGCGCACCGCCGAATATTATGAGTTCATCCGTAAATATCTTCCGGGATGCGATTACATAATTAAGTCAAACTCAAAATCCCTGAAGGTAAGAAAAGCGCAAAATTCATATAATGCCTCGCTCAAGCAGCTTAAGGTGTGCAGATGGCTTCTCCTGATTTTAGGCATTCTTCCGTTAGCTTTAGCCATTGCCGGCGGGGTGACGCTGCTACTGACCAAAGGCTCTGTCGAAATCGGCGACACCATGGCATCAATAGCCACATGGAGCGGAATCATCATCGGAGTGATTGCAGGTCTTGCCATAGCTGGGGAAACAGAGAATCTGATAACCGGCGGAATACTCGGGTTAGTGTTCTTTTGCGTGGTGAAGTTCGGACTGGTTTTCATCACTCCCGCCGTGCCATGGATCATTTTGGCTTTCTTCCTGTATCAGCTGATTTTCAGTGGCATATTGGTTCTCATTCAGAACAAGCCTAAAAGCACCTTCCGAATCAACAACATGAGTTTCAATGAATTGGGATTGCGCGAAGAGATGGCCGAAGCTTTTGGCACAAGGAATCTATTGCTCGGCCAGAACATTGCTTCCAACACTGCCGAGAGCACCTACGAAAGAGATCATCGTATAAATAAAAAAGTCAGAACCACTATCATAAAAAAAATGCTGTGGCTTATTGTGGTTGATATTGCGGCCGTGGCCTTCTGCCTCTGGACCTACGGGAACGCGGACAAGGTGATTAAGGCTTCTGAAAATGCAGACACTCCGGCACTGCTCGACGGTGAGTTTTCCGGGAATGTGAAGGGAACACCCATGTCTATCGATTTTGCAATCAAGGGAGAGGAGATCGACGGGGCGATGCAGATAAACTACCGCAGCGGTGTCACCCGACAGACCATGCACGCCTCCGAAGTGAAGGGATGGCCGGTGGAGATGGCGCGCACCGACGATCCTAAAATAACCCTCACCATCGACACTGCCTATGTGGAAGGAGGGAAAACCGTGGCTAAAGGCTCCTACCTCAATTCAAAAGGGAACCGGCAGCCTGTGGAGATTCATAAAAATTGAAGTTGTATAGACAATATCACTCATAAGCAAGCGAAAAAGATAGATGAAATGCCATAAATGCAATAAGGAAAACCGCGAAATAGCCCGTTTCTGCAAATGGTGCGGCACTCCGCTGAAAGAGGAACGTCCCGTTCCAACCCAGGATGACCCTTTGGCCATGCTGGTTGAGAAAGATGAGATTGCCGACCAGATGAGAAGCATCGTGGCCAAGGCGAAAAGCAAGGAGGAGTTTAACCGCCGCAACGGGCGAAGCGACCGTATGCAGCTCAGTTTCGTCATTACGGGCGACGGAGGCTCGGGCAAGACCGAGACTGCCAATGTGCTCACCGAACTCCTCTTTAATGCCGGGATAGCGAAGTCAAAAACTCCGGTTGTTGTGAATCCCGTGAGGTTCAAGGAGTGGATGAAAGATCTCGACAAGCATGAACGCGAACTCGGCAATTCCGTGATAATCTTTGAGGAGGCCCAGAAGTTGATAGGTCATGGCGATGAGACCCAGATTAACGAAATCGACCGCATTCTTCAGCCTGTAAAGAAATGGAGGGAAAGGTCTGACTCCCCGGTGGTCATCATCACGGGCGACCGCAATCTAAAGAGATATTTTGAAAAGCATAAGGCCGCCGCGGCCAACATAAACTATTTCTTCGACATAGACAACCTCACGGTCAACGGATTGCTGCGCGTGGCCGAAATCATTCTTGAAAAGAAATATTGCCGTCAGCTCACCGAGGAGGCACGCGAGAAACTGAATCGCATATTCCTTAACGATTACCGCAACCCGGAGGATGCCTTGGCACCCGGTGGCCATAATGCCGCCACACGAGCCTACGAGATTGATCTGGCTGCAATCGACCGTGACGAGTATGGCAACCTGCTCGATGAATCTTTCATCAACGGCAAGGAGTTTAAGCCTAAGACGATCGAGGAGGTGCTGAAGGAGTTCGACAAGTTTGTCGGCATAGATAACATGAAAAACGAGGTTATCAGCGTGGCCGATGATATCAAGCAGATGGTGGCGTCAGGACGCACGCCGGCAGTTTCGAAGCATTACCGATTTATCGGAAATCCGGGCACAGGAAAAACCACCATGGCTCGCCTCTTTGCCGATGCCCTCAATGCTCTGGGCGCATTGCCTGTGGGCCAGCTGGTGGAGGTCGGTAAAGATGACCTCGTTTCGCAATTTGTGGGTGAATCTCCCAAGCTGGTGAAGGCTGTGTTCAAGCGCGCCATGGGAGGTGTGCTTTTCATCGATGAGGCCTATCAGCTCGCCAACGACAATCATGGCAAGGATGCCCTCGACACCCTGATAGCCTTGGCTGAGAATAACCGCGGCAAGATAGTGGTGATTGTGGCCGGCTATGAGAAGGATATGGAGGCTCTGAATAAACTCAATTCCGGTTTCAAGTCAAGATTTGAAAAAACAATCTTTTTCAATGATTATGAACCCGAAGCCCTCACGGAAATCTTCAGGAGGTTGGTGAAAAGCTCGCCCGACGACCTTACGCTTTCACAGGATGCCGAGGAGGGTGTGCTGAATTTCTTCAAGCGCATGTATCTCGGGCGCCCCAAGGATTTCGGCAATGCCCGCGATGTCCGAAATGCCTTCAATACAGCACGCACCAACATGATGAAACGTCTGCGTGAGAATCCCGAACTTCCGCGTGAGATCACCATGGCCGACATAGAGGGGAAACAGTCTGGCGAGGGGCCGGGCATAGATGAGATTCTTGCTTCGCTCGATGAACTTGTCGGGATGGAGAAGGTGAAGGAACAGCTCGAAGCCATAGCCGGCAACGTGATGATCAGCCGTATGCAGATGGAGGCCGCAGGCGGCGATCCGGAGCTATTCAATGTGCATATAGCAATCACCGGCAATCCCGGCACGGGTAAGAATGAGGTTGCGAAGAGGCTCGGAAAAATCTTCAAGGCTATAGGAATCCTCGATAAGGGTCACACCGTGGAACGGGAGCGCAAGACACTCCTTGACAGTTTCTCAAACTCTGCCGGCATAAATATGGATAAGGCTGTGGATGAGGCCATGGGAGGTGTGCTATTCATTGACGAAGCCTATTCGCTGATGCCTGCCACCAACCCCGGCGATAAAGATGCCGACGGAGCAGCCGCTGTCGAGGCTCTGATGACCAGGATGCAGAATGATGCCGGTAAGTTCGTTACCGTGATAGCCGGTTACAAGCCGGAGATCGAGGAATTTATCGCAAATGCCAATCCCGGTCTGGCAAGCCGCTTCACTCACAGGATACATATAGATGATTACACTCCGGCGCAGCTTACCGAAATTTACCTGCGTGCCGCGGCGAAAAAGAAACTGACGCTCAGCGAGGAGGCCAAGGCTTTGCTCGAAAAGAAAATAGAGGAGATGGTCACCACCAAGGACCGCAAGTTCGGAAATGCACGCACAATCATTCAGCTCCTCCGCGAGACACGTGAAAAGATGTCAGCCCGGCTCCGCAAGCTTCAAGCTCAAGGCCCGCTCACACAGGAGCAGCTCTTGACAATCGAGGCTCCTGATATTCCCTACGATCCTCCGCGCAAGGTTGATATCGAGGAATGCATGCGCCGCCTTGATGAACTCGTCGGTCTCGATGAAGTGAAACAGCATATCCGCGCACTTGCAGATGCCCTGATAGTGGAGCAACAGAGGGCCAAGCTTACGGGCGAGAAACCGCAAATCAACATCGACCATTATCAGTTTATCGGGAATCCCGGCACGGGAAAGACCACCGTGGCGCGTATCATGGGCGACATCTTCTATTCATTAGGACTCTTGCCCTCCAACAAGCTCGTGGAGGTGACACCGGGTGATATGATAGCCGGATATGTGGGCCAGACGGCACCCAAGACGCGGCAGATTGTTGAACGTGGCTTGGGTGGTGTCCTCTTCATTGATGAGGCGTATGGATTGAGAGACGGCAATTTCGGTGAGAAGGATGCCATTCCGCTCCTGCTCACCATGCTCCTCAACAATAAGAACAAGATGGTCTGCATCGTGGCCGGCTATCCCAAGGAGATGAAGTGGATGATGGAGGCAAACACCGGCCTTCCGCGACGTTTCAGGGGGATAATTCATTTCGAGGATTACAATGCAGATGATTTGGCCAAGATCTTCCGTAATATTGTGAAGAAGAATGGCATGAAGCTCGATGAAATGGCAGATGAGGAGATGCAACGCTATTTCCGTGTCCTTGTGGCCAACAAGGGTGAAGATTTCGGTAATGCATCCGAAGCCGGGGCTTATTTCGACCGCGTGAAGATTAATCAGGGTGCCAGGATAAGGCGCGAAAGCGCAAAGGGTCTTCAAGCTTCGGCCAGTGATCTTTATCTCCTGAAATATGAAGATATGATTGTAAGGTGAGACCCCCTGACTCTCAATACTTACGCAAGCTACCAAAGGTTATATAGCTATGAAATGTTATAAATGCAAACAAGAGATCGATAGCGACTCGCTATATTGCGACCAATGTGGCGAGAAGCTCTATATATGCCCCGATTGCCATATTCCGGGGAAGGGGGAAGGGAAGCGTTGTGGCAAATGCGGCAAACCGTTGGTTGCGGCATCGGAACTCCGGGATTCTTCTGTTGCAACCCCCACACAGGAACCCGCGTCCCCCACTCCGCCGGAGCCAACGCCTAAAGCTCCGGTGCGGTTGGTGTGCCGTGCGGAGAATATCACTCTCGACCTTATGGATGGAGCCTTGATAGGTAGGGTTGAGGGGCCATACGCTCCCAAACTCGGCCGCTTGCAATTCGTGTCGGCACGTCATGCGCGGCTTACCAGAGAGGGCGACCATTGGATCATTGCTGATGTCGGCTCCCGAAACGGAACGGCTGTAAATGGGGAATGGTGTTTTTCTCCCCTCCCCTTCAAGACCGGAGATGTGGTGCGGATTGCTAACTTTTATGATTTTATTGCCGAATGAAACTGAAATGCGTGGCATTGAGCCATATCGGGCTAAGACGCAAGCTCAACCAGGATATGGCAGTGGCAGGTGAAAGCGTGATTCGCGACGATTCCTGCAATTCCCTTACGGATATTCCCGAGGATGGTTTCAAGTTCGGTGCCGTTGTGTGCGATGGGCTTGGCGGCCATTCGCGTGGAGAGGTGGCTTCTGAAATGGCATGCAAGGCTTTCCGTAATTTCCTTGATTCACTTCCAGCCACGCTCGATGATAATGAACTGCTGATGGAGGTGAAACGCTGGTTTAAGGAGACTAACTATTCCATTATGGCCGCCTCACCGGGAGAACTGATGTGTACCACCCTCACCGGAATCCTGTTTTATGGCGAGACCGCGCTGATCCTTAATGCCGGAGATTCGCGCACTTATCGTCGCAGATTCGGAGAGGTGATTCAGCTTACGGCCGACCATTCCGAACGTGAGCGGACCGGCGACCTCTCCGTTCCCGCTTCACGAATCTATAACTGCCTTGGTTTGCCTGATGCTTTTCTCGATGTCAAGCTGACAAGGATTGTGGAGGGTGACAGTTTCCTGATCTGTTCCGACGGCCTTTCAGGAATGATTCCGGAGGAGGAACTGAAGGAGAATTTCAGTGATCCTGCGCGTTTGCTTGATCTTGCACTCAAGGCCGGCGGAGATGACAACGTGACCTTTATTTGCATCGATATTCTTGAATAAAACTCTTGAATATTATCCTTTAAAAGCTTATCTAATACCTCTGATTAAACTTATCTGATATGAACGATTTGAAAAAATATATTGACAATATACTCTCTGATGAGACAAAATCTGTTGATGAACGCATAGAGGAGGTGATGGCGCTCCGCGACCGCAGTGAGGAAACGGAAAAGAGCGAACGCCTTGCCAAGGACCGCATAATTTTCCAATCCCTCTTCGAGATGCTCAATGAACTTCCCGGCAACGAACGCGATGTGGAGAAGATTCAGCTGCTGACTCTGCTTGCAGAGACTATGGTTGGTCAGCGTGACTACCGCCATCTGAAATATGTCTCGGAAGAGACCCTGGATATCCTGCGAGATGAGCAGATTGAATGGGATATTCTTGAACAAGCCATACCCCGTATTGCGGATGCCCTCGAATATTCATATTATTTTCACGATCTATATGAAATTCTCTTGCGCTATATGAGAAAAGCGATTGCGGAGGGGGTTGAACTTTCCGATATTGAGGATGAGGCAGAGATGGTGGTGCGTCTGAAGATTCTGATAACCGACTATTATGACAACTATCTCTTCGATGATAAGATTCGGAAAGCTTTGGCCGAAATTTTCTCTTCTGAAAAGCTGATAGATATAATCAGCCGTCCCGATCCGGGCCATCTTAGACGCGACCCGGTGGAATATACCGATAAATGGGAGGAGATTATCTATGACGCGGAGGAGGAACTCGACCGCCGTTTCGCCAATCATCGGAAAGGGATGGGATTCTGTTTCATGTATTGGAATGCCAAGCAGGATCTGTTGAAAGAGAAATATGGAATCGAGTGGCGTTCACCTTCTCAAATGAACCCGCGAGTAATGTTTGATTAATCAAGTAATGTTTTGATTGAGATGGGATTGTCTGAAGATTTTTATAAGTTGCTCGATGGAGCGGAGAATGACCCTGAAGCTCAAAAGAGGGCTGCTCAATTAGTGTTCGAAGCGGAAGAGGGACCCGAAAGCTCGGGACTCCTTGCCCTGATGTATCACGACGGAATCGGTGTGGAACAGGATCTTGAAAAGGCTTTCAAATATGCGGAAGAAGCTGCCGAGGAGGAAGAAGGCCTGGCTCTCTATCTGCTTGGACACATGTGTGAGCACGCGGAGACCCCCGACCAGGAATTTGGAGGCGACAGGCAGAAATATGACCACTATGATGCCGAGGATTTCATGGAGCGTTGCACAAAGACCGACAGCAGTTGGGCAGAGTCGGCACATCTTTGGCTCGGTGACTTCTTTATGGATATGGCGCGAGGAGGAGACCCTGAGATTGCCTTGGAGCATTATGAGGCAATCGGGGAAAACAACGCTGAGGCGGCCGGAAAGTTATGCGATTATTACTGGGAGCGTTGGCAATATGAGACTGAAGTGGAAGGGGGTAACCCCGACAAAGAATTGGCCGAGAAAGTGTTTTATTGGACTCATCAAGCAGTTCGGCTGGATCCTTGTGAGTTTTCTTTCCGCATGGGTTGTTGCTATGCCGATGGCATCGCGTGCGACCCTCAAAAGGGATTCAGGCTCGCCCGCAAGTATTGGGAAGATGCCTACGATTACGGCAACTGGTGGGCCGCGGAATCCATAGCGGCACTCTACCAGGACCGACTGGATAGTCTTCCTGAAGATGCTCCCGAAACCGAACGCCAAAACTGCCGCAAGCAGATTGAATCCTGGCTGAAGCTTGCAGCCCGCGAGAAGGCACGTCAAGATGCCATGGAGCCGGATCCATCACAAGAGGAGGATTGATTGAAAAAAACGAAGGAGCCGCGCATCACTGCGTGGCTCCTTCTCCCTAAAATCTTACAATTATAAAAAAGATTATTTACATCATCTCTTTACGATCCTGATTGCGGCACCCCCGCCGGGAGCGAGGCGCTGCTTCAGTTTTGTCTTTGAATCCACATTTATCTTACGGATTTTATAGGCCTGCGGATTATCTTTCCAATGAGCGTCGGGGGCATCTTCATAGATGGTGGCCTCGAATTTCTCACCCTTCGGAAGGAAGCTCATGTCGATAACGGCAGTGCGTGCATTTTCATCTGTGATGGCTCCGACATACCAGTCATCGGAATTCTTGTCGCGACGTGCCACGGTGATATATCTGTTCGGCTCAGCCTCAAGATATTTGGAATCAGACCAATCAACCGGCACATCCTTGATAAACTGGAATGCATCGGGGAAACGCTGATAGTTCTCCGGAAGGTCGCACACCATCTGCATCGGCGAAGGCATTGTGAGATAAAGAGCCAGCTGACGTGTCAACGTTGTTCCTGCCTGAGAATCCTTACCCTCGTTATAATAGCTCATCTTGGTTTCGAAGAGTCCTGGGGTGTAATCCATCGGACCGCCTTTCAGACGGGTGAAAGGGAGGATGCAAGTGTGCGAAGGGGGATTGCCTCCCATCGACTCAAACTCACCTCCACGTGCCGACTCCTGGGCGAGCCAGTTGGGATATGTGCGGCAAAGGCCGGTGGGGCGCGGAGCCTCGTGGCTGTCAATCATAATCTCATAATCGGCCGCACGCTCAATCACATGCTTTGCGTGATCCACCATCCACTGCGATGTGTGATGTTCCGAACGCGGAATGATAGCGCCTACATAACCGGTCTTTACAGCATCGTAGTTATTATCTTTCATGAACTGGAAAGCACGGTCAAGCTGTTTCTCATAATCGGAAGCATTGGCGGCCGTCTCGTGGTGCATTATCAGTTTAACCCCTTTCTCCTTGGCATAGTCGCGCAATGCAGGGAGATCGAAATCGGGATAAGGCTTATCGAAAAGGAACTGACGGTTCTTGCGATAGCTTGCCCAGTCTTCCCATCCTTCATTCCATCCCTCCACAAGCACCCCGTCAATGCCGTTGGCAGAAGCAAAGTCGATATATTTCTTCACATTCTCGGTATTTGCCGGATGGTGCCCGTTGGGCTTAAGCTTGGAATAGTCAGTCACGCCCGGTTTTGCAAGATGATCGTCGGAATAGGCCCATGTTTTCTGGTTGCCGGTGAACATCTCCCACCATACGCCCATAAACTTCATCGGCTTGATCCATGACGTATCCTCAATCTTGTTCGGCTCATTAAGGTTAAGCACGAGCTGAGAGGCGAGTATGTCGCGAGCATCGTCGCTGACAATAAGTGTGCGCCAGGGGGTGTTGAAAGGCATCTGGAGATATGCGCTCACTCCAAGGCGGTCGGGCACAAGGTGAGATTTCATCTTGTAGTTCTCGGTATCCACGTCGAGCAGCATAGCGGGGTAGCCTATAAGAGCCGCCTCATGCATATTCACATAAACGCCATCGTCTGTTTTCATCAGCATAGGGGTCTGGATCGTGGTGCCACCTGTGCGCTGAGCCTCCGAATGACGGCGATATTTCCCTAAAGCGTCGGGAAGGTCGGTGAAAGTGGTTTCGGAGAAAAGATATTCATCCGTATCATAGTCTCCCGGTATGCAATATAGCTTATGGTTGCCGTTGAAGTTGAACTCTGTGAGCTCCTCTTTCACGGTGAGATAGTTCGGCCCCTTCTGAACGGGAAGCTCATAACGGAAACCGAGGCCGTCGTCGAAGAGACGGAAACGCACGGTCAACTCCCTGTCGGGATTATCGGCCTTTAGCTTAACAGCCATCTCGCGGAAATGGTCGCGCACGGTGGAATATTCGCCCCATACCGGTTCCCAGCTGCGGTCAACAGTCACCGTGTCAACACCGGCAATTGAGAAACCGTCGGCAAAGACCGTTTCATCGGCACGGATGCCAAGCTTGCTCGGCTCAACTATTTTCTTACCCTTATAATCGAGAGTATAATATGGATGTCCCTGGGGGTCAACATCCACATTCAAGACGAGTTCTCCAGAAGGGGAAGTGATGCCCATGGCCGCCATCTGCATGGCGCACGCGAACATAACTGATGATAGTAATAATTTCATGGTTACTATTACAGATTTTAATATTTAACGTAGAAAAATAGGGGAAATTATATTTACTTTTGATATTTTTTCATCTTTTTAAATTCCGCGCTGCTTTCATTGGCATCAATGAAGAAATCGCGAGTCAAAGATACGTATGGCCCGTCATACTGATTGGTGTCGCCTCCGTTGCCGTTGTTGAAAATCAAGTTATAATTATCATTCTTAGGTTCATATTCCACCACATCATATTCAGTGCCAAAAATATTTACCGAATATGTGGCCTCTGTTCCCGGCCATGCGCCTAATCCTGAATTATCGCCATCCTTATAAGCATACACATAAATCGGATGATAATTCGAGTTATTCTTTATGAAGATTCTGTTCCTTTCCGTTAACGACAATCCCGATTTAGGTTCCGCAGAGAAGAAGTCACACATCCAATAATATTTGCTATCGTTTTCGATACTGTTAATATTGGTCTTCAATGTTTTCTCACCGTAATTAATCCATTCAGGAGCATCATCCCCGATCACCTTCCAACCCTTAAGCTCGGAAGGAGAGATGGAATTGGAGTAAAATGATTCCGTCAGTTTACCATTTTCATTCTTACTCAATGAATGAATCATCCCTTTTTCATCCTTATAATTGAAAATGACATATAGCCTCTCGGGAGTATTGATAGCCGATTCATAGAGCAAATTAAAGTTGGTAAAGACAGTATTGTAACTGCTGACTGTTATACCGGGCCAGGAGGTTACCGGAGAACGGTTGGTCCCATCTTCATTCTCTGTATAAAGAAATACATGTGTGGCTCCTTTCACGAAGAAACTGGTTGCCTTGGGAGTTGTAACGGCGTCACTCTTGCTAACGCATCTCACTGGCATAGCATAGCCGTTGATTTCTCCTGTCCTAGTAGAATTGGTTGAAGTGGCATCTTTAGAGCAATACACCTCTCCATTCACAAAGGAGGTCGCATCGCCAGAAAGGTTAAAACATAATAACCATGCACCAATCTCTTCCTTTTCACTTCCTGATGCTTTTGTAGCCGACCAATAATATCCGGCACGCGATTCCCCGGCAAGTTTATTATTCTCATCCAAATACAAGGATTTCGGAAAATAAACAACTTTACGCTTAGAACCGGCATCATAAATATTTGCAGAATACGCCGCTGTATAATAACTTCCATCCTGCCCGGTGAAGAAATCAGGAGAGGTTCGCATACTGTTAAAGTTCAGCTGGGTCGGGAACGAATATCCGGGAGGACATATTGATTCCTCCTTATATGGTTCATTATATTTAATATAACTTGCTATGCGGTAATATCCTCCGGCAGCTTCCGGATTACCGTAATATGTTGTGCCGGTTGATGCCTTAACATACATATCGGCAGAATGTGCGCCAAGATTGCGGTCGAGCCAATGAGTGTCGCCCATACTTACAACCTCATAATATGTATATTCCCTACTCTCAGCAGGAACATAGTTAGGAGCCAAACCGATACCCTTCTCTTTCTCTTCCATATAATCCTTATGGAAGAAACCCGTATGATAGAGATCAATAGTATATGACGCATCGCCTACCTTAATGACAAGCTCGCCAACGCCATATTCCCAACCTTTTCCCGAACGGGTCAGCTTGAATTTAGGCCCTACGCCGGTCAAGGTAAAGCTATTTTTTACCTCAAGCTGAACTTTGCCTGCTATAGCCGCATCACCCTTGATTTCATAACTCCAGGTGTATTCTTTCCCTTCACCAAGGTCGCCAAGCTCAATCTCATATTCGTATGTGTATTCTGAATCCACTTCGCCATATTGAAGAGGGAAATGAAGTCCGAGGTCACGAGCCTCCCCGTTGTTCGCCTCTGCCGAAGCGCCCCATACTGAGGGAGCGGTTATCTCCTTCCCATTATCATCATATACACCATGTATGAAGGCGAAGTAATCTTCAATCTCCACATCATTTTCACCTCCCTTGATGGTAAGTTTTACAGATTCAAACAGCTGCGTGGGGTCGAATGTCCTGTCCCACTCTACGGGAATTTCCCGAATCAAACCTTTCCAGTTGACGGTGCAAACAGAGGTAAGCAAACCGGTGTTGTTCGTCTTGTTGAACTTGACAGTTACCTTATATACCTTACCTTTCGTATTGTCACCGCTCTCGATTCCATAGATACCGGCATCTTTCCCGGCCACCTCTTCTATATTATCCACCGTGAGATAGCTGTCATCGAATGAGATGCTGATGTTCGCTTTATCCTCCTCCGATGAATTCTTCTTGCTATAGACCTTTATATAGAGATCGGCAGTCGTGTTCTCAGCCGTATTAGGATTCCGCAGGATATGGCTCACTCCAAGTTCGCGCTGTCCATCGCTCACCATATTGAAGATAACCGGTGTGTGATCATGAATCACATACCAATCCTCCTCTGCCGAAACCGGATTTTTTGCCGCCTCCTCCTGTGTGGCAAACCCTATTGTCCTTGGAGTATCGACTATCTGAATATCGTAATAATAGTTAGGGAGAATATCAAGAACATTTCCATCCTCATCATGCAGATTCAGACGATAGAAATACTCCTTCTTTGCTTCACCCTCTCCAAATGGAACTTTAACAATTACAAACGATTTATTCTCGTCCACTCCCCTATTGCTTGTTGGATGCAGATACTTGATATCCGCACTAAGTTCATTCTTCAGGTTATCCAGATTCACCCCCGTTGGCGAACCGGTTGCCTGAAAAGAATTATCGGCATTTGAGACCCCTGCCATAACAGGACTTTGGGTTGCACCGCCATAAACAACGAATGGATAAGCCTTTCCGTCACTCTTCTCTTTCACTGTCATTTTAGCGGCATTGCGGAACATATCGACAGGCTCGAGCGCCAAAAGGCTTTGAAGCGTAGCCGCCCCGCTCATAATCAATAGCCCATTATCTTTGTCCAAGACCTCTCCAACGAGTTTCTTACGGACATCTGTCAAAGACGCACCCTTTGTAAAGGACTCTATATCCGAATTTGCAACGAAAAGGAAATAGAGGTCACTGCGACGCAACTCCTCATCAATGGTTAAAGTTACCCTCTCTCCTACACTCGGATTATCGATAGCATCAGGAATCTGCTTCAAGATGCCATCCTTAAATATAAGAATCTGCACCTTTGAAATCAGATCCTCCTCAGCCCTTGTCTGAGGTTCGGTCATCTCCGGCACATTGAAAGAGATGGTAAGCTTACCGTCGGCCGGCAGTGTTTCGGTCGGAGCATTGAAGATGTCGTCGCTGCAAGCAACGAGCGACACCATCAACACTATATATAGAAATATTCTCTTTATCATCGTTTTACAATAATTAGATTTATTTGCGCTGTCTTTTTCTCTTGGAAGCCTTAAGGCTCACGCTATTTGTCTCAAGCTCAATATAGTAATCTTTGTTTAGCACAAAATCATGTCCCAAACGATTAGTCTGGTCAGCATCATTATCAAAAAAGATAAGGTGAGATGTATCAGTTCCTGTCTCTTTGAAAAGGAACATCTCATATTCCACTCCATTGACAGTCACTTTTTCTCCGGGACGTTTTTTGGTGGTATCCCACGTACCAAATGCCTCACCATTACCCCATGAATACACACGAAGTTTCCAGCCCGTGTTATTCTTCACAAAGAGCCTGTGCATAACAGAAGTATCATCTACTCCACCGGCATAGATATAATAGTCCTGATTAAGCCATAGATACAATTGTTGATATTTATTCGTATCACCTCCATCACTGAACATCAAATTGAATTGACCATCAATTTTATCAAATTCAAATACCTGATAATCTGTTCCATTTATCTTTTCAGTTCTATCTGCTGATTTCCCCGGGAAACCTCCAAAGATTTTAGTATCATATACATCCCAGCCATATATGTAGAGATTATTATAACCCGTTTTATTCTCCACATAAAACTTACATTTTGTGGGTTCAGGCGTGATCGGATCATCCCCTCCATTATCGTCGGGTTTTGAAGAAACAAATGTGTTATTATTGTGGTCAAGGTCAAACCATCCTTCACGACTCGGATAGTTAAACAGAGGGACACCTACCTTAAGGTCATCCGGATAACGACCTTTATTGTTTTCATCTATGTAGTAGGCATAGTTGTCGCCTGTCTTGTATTTGACTTTAAATTCATCATAACTATGTCCATCGGTAAACATTATAAGGGTCTTTCCCGGAGTGGCAATACCGCTAAGTTCAAATTTCCACCAGCCATCACCCTCCTCTTCCATACGGATACCGGGCCATAATGCATTTCCTGTACCTTTCTTACAATTTTCACATTTTGATATTGTCTGTCTGTAGTCTCCACAGAAATCTACCAAAGCTCCTTTTTCATAGCGTGCGTCAGACTCCGCATGATAAGGGTTCCATGAACATTGCCTCTTATCACTGCCGTCATAATCTTTGAACCAGCCATCTGAAAAGATCCAGAAGCCTTGATCATACCAGCCGGTTTGATCTGCCCGAAGCGTCTCATTGAGCGATTGACGGTTAGAAGGAGAATCCCAACCCTTGAATGCGATGGCCCCTGTAAATGAATATTCAAGTGCCGCTGAAATCTTGCTGCTGCCATCTGACTGATCATCATATCCAACGGGCATGGAAGCAAGGTTCTTACCGCTGCAGGTATAATTCCAATGTGACGGGATTTCAAGACACTGATATACATAAATATGCACATTACTCCATCCTTTATTATCCCTGAAGTGAATTATGTAGTTCTCATTTTCAGGACGAATGTATGTTGTAACCGTCTGTGGAAGAATCTCCGTATCATCAACTGAAACTTTGAAACTTAAATCCTGACGTTTATTCCAGAACGATTCTCCACTATTCACATTATCGTATGCTATGCGCAGTTGTCTCTTTCCGTCAATAGGTTTGTATGAGTCATTTAAGTTCAGTTCCTCCCAGCCCCCATCAGTTTTATTAATATATACTTTTAAATTTGTAAAAGGGGAGGCTTTAAGCCAGCTTATGTCAGTGATCTCAAATTTTTCAATATTTGTTTCGATATTAACAAAAAACTCCCCTGAATAATTTCCTCCGCTTCTTTGCTCACGCACATCAATAGTAAAATTCAATGGATCAACAATTAGAAACCTCGAGAGCTTCAAGGGTTCCACATCAATCTTCTTTTGGATATTTCCTGCCACGATATGGAAGAAATTATAATTGCCGAGCTGAGCATCGCTCATTATATCATCGAAAGTATCGGTGGGGAGGCTTGAGTTTACTCCCACAGAGATGCTGTTGTCTGTTTTTGTAATCGTATAGATCGGAATATCCACCCCGTTAACTTTATATTTGGGGATATCAAATGAAATATCGGCATTTGAATCATACCATATGTGGGTTTTCTTACCGGCTGTTACAGGAATCACTGTTTGATCTTCACCGATATGCAGGAACACTGGTGCTTTCAGTGCATATTCCAGAGTCTTTGTGGTCCAGTACTGCGGTTTGAAGCTGATAAGCTCAAGATTATCAATCTTCGTAACCTTAGCCACGATATCATAGGCATAACCTCGCTCTATGTCAGTGGGACCTTCACTTACCGGAAGCAAAGGGATGGCATATTCCAGATTAGAGCCATCAGAGCCATCTCCTTTGACAGCTTTCGCATGACATTTGAGAGTGGTCCTGTTCTCCGATGCATTCTCAGGAAGATAAACCACCCCCTGCCATGCTCGTTTATCCATCCGTGGATTCTCTTCAATGGCGAGCGACTCAAATTCCTCCCCCTCTTCCGGATATACATCTGCATTATCAGGATATTTACATTCGTTGCGCACAAGATTTTCAAGAGTCTTCTTCCCTGTTTGTGAAGAGGTGTTGTCGCTTCCGATTGTGGTGCCACCGGGCATCACATTCTCCGCATCAACCTTTGAAAGATTAAAGGAGAGATCCTTGAAAATATCTTTTGCCGGATTAACTGTCTTGTCAAAGAAAACAGTATAGCGCACCTTCGAACATAGGAACGACAGGTCAGCATGAATTTCCGCCTTCCCTGAACTTGGAATCGTAACCTGCCCCGACTTGTATTCGTTATCACCATCCACCTTAACCTGAACGGCATCGGCCATGCAAGCCATAGGCAAGCCTACACCACTTTTAATATCTTCTTGAGATAAAAGATACTCAGCGTCTTTTCCTGTCCCTTTGAAAAAATTAAGAGGAGCTTCCAAGAGATCTTTTTCTGTGGAAATCTTGGATGCATCAACACCGTAACGCTCAAGATTGGCAATAATATAGAATTTCCATGTTCCGTTCTTTATCGAACCTTCGCCATTCTTGAACGCTGAGGTAATATTGAAATTGGTATATTCAGCGGCATTATCCTTATGAACCGGCAGGTCAATGCTGTCTTCATCCTGCAAGCCCATAAGATTCACATATATTTTATCAGACGACACACCGTCATTGCTCGGTCGGAAAGCAAAGAAATGCAGTGATGTTATGGTGCCCTCCTTTTCAAGAAGATCTATTTTTTCGGCATTAGATTGCGCACGTGTCACTGTCTCCGTCATCCCTTTCGGATCAGGTATGCGGAGCACTATGCCGTCAAACATCTCCTCTGCGCCAGACGCAGGCAGGGAAATGTCGTCAGTGCATCCCGAAAAGGAGATTGCAATCAGAGCAATAAAAGTTGCAAGTATATGGTTAATGCGTTTCATCGTTTCGTTTTTATATGATCAGAGTTCCGTAGTGAACACTTTATAATTCCAAGGCTTGACACAAACCTCTACTTTAATTTTATTATCTGCTTCCACCCCGGTGATGATAAACTCATAAATATGATTCCGGATTATATCCCAGGGATTGGGCTGGCTGTCTGATGGATATTGCATTTCTCCATCTTCATCGAGTTCGGAGTCGGGCCATTGGGAAAGGGGGCGGAACCAAAGATAGTGTGTGAACACTTTGTCTTTGCCATTTGCATCCTTTATCCCCCCAACCGTATATTTTATCCTTAGGTAGATTTCCTTGGAACTGTCATCTCCGTCATTCTTATGGTTATATGTGTCGGGGAGATAGAAACGAAGTTTCTCAACAGAGTTGCTGTAATAGTCAGTTTGCCCAAAGTGAAGATGGTCTTCATCTAACTCCTCCTGAGGCTCGACGAAACAATCGTGATTATAATATCCGTTATCTTCGGTTGATGCCAGACCGCCTGTAAAGGCATACATGGACATTCCGTTATTGCTTAAGGAGATCACAGAAGAATATCTGTTCCATCCCTTTGGCACCACATATCCTTTCACGGCATGGCGGCTGATATATAACTCCTGCAACGCCACTTTCTTTCCCGCAAGCTTATCCTTATCGAGCAAAACCCTTACCTTGGCCATGGATCGCAGGATGGGTATGTTCAGTTCACTGCCATTGCTGTCAGTGACCTTGTATTCCTTTTTCTCCTCTCCATTCTCAACTTTATTCTCGACAATGAATTTCACATCCGACACTCCATACATCGGGATTCCATGGAAGTTCTTGCTTCCTGCATCTATCTTATCGTCGGGCACTCCATGATGATTGAAAGTGGCTATTGCAGGATTGCTGATGCTCAAAGGACTCATCACATCGTCATCCCCGCAGTTAATGAAAAGGGCCAGACGGTAGGAATATTTCGGATCAGTCAGCATATCAGCAGTCCATCCGTCACTTCTCAGCACGCCGGTAACGGTGAACTGTCCTGTCGGTTTCTTTGTCTCCTTATCTATTTCCTGCATCCACTCATAATCCCTCATAACCGCCACCGGATAGTTTGTCTGCATCACACCGTCAACGACATAATATAGCACCGGGGTTATTGAATTGATCGTGTTATCGAATTTTGTTCCATCGTCAGTGCCGGCGTTTTCATTGCCGTCATTATCCGTATCCCAAAATGAGCCGTCAGCTTTCTCGGCATCCTCCCCTGCACGGGTGCCATCTTCAGAGGCAAGCCTTATCGTGAAACTGATAGGCATATTTATCTCTTCGTAAGCAACCGGAGCCGGCTCGTCGCTCTTGCACGAGGGCAGAAGCAATGTAAGGCTAAGGGCTATATATATTTTTCTGAATTTCATAGTGTCCTGAATCTTTTAAGTTATTCCCTTACTCAAGTGTGCCGGGTTGCTTGTAAATAGTCCATGAGTTGACCACTATCCTCGATGATGACCAGTTTCCATCGGAATCGAGGAAGAACATCAGACGGTAGTTGTCCTGGCGGTCAAGGTATTCCTGGTCAGTGAAAGTCTCAGCTTCATAGCCCTTGGCCAGAAGCGCATACTGTGTCATCGGGATCTGGAGCACTGTGCTGCCGTCACTGTTCCTTATTGTAAGCATCGAGGGACGGCGTGCCATAAGTCGGCTCATCTTGAGGTCGGCTATCGCTATCCCTACGTTAGTGATTGCACCGGCACGTGTCTCCTCAACGCCGGCTACTCCGTTTTCAGTATTGAAGGGTTCGTAGTTGATGGTCTCGTCCGTCTGAAGCTCGTTGTCGCATCCGAGAGTGCCGTTGGCCTCCTCGATGCGGTAGCTGAAGTCTTCCACGTTCACATCCTTACCCATCTGCTGGAGCATAATGCGAACGTTATTTGTGTCTTTGGTGAGATTGATGGTATATACATGGTCGCCCTGGTGGTCCATATCGTTCTTGGCATAGATCTGCACGCCGTAGGATGTTCCGTGATAAAGGTCGTAGAGATTTTCGGAAGAGTGGTGCGTTCCGTCATCATGAATATCCCTCTCCATACGGCAGAGAAGTTCTTGACGGGTGGTGACTCCCATCTCGGTGTCGGAAACGATGAAGGATTCGGAGCGTGTGCCGTCGTTGTCGAGGCCGCACCATGCCACGATAGTGTATTCACCGGGCGCAACGCCTGTGATGGGCAATGTGTAGCCCTGCATTGCGAGTGCGTCGCCTTTCTCGGCGAAATGGAAGGCGAGCTTGTCGTTCTGGTCGAAGCCATAGATGGCAACTGAGTGAACGTTGCCGCGGAAGGCATCGGCGCCTACCATATTGGTGTCCCACTGGAAGCGGACGGCATGACGTGTCTCACAGGGAGCGAGGTCTTCATAGAAAGGGTTGCCATTACAGGATGTAAGCAAAGAGGCAGCGCCAAGAACGGCGCAGGCAACCGATAAGTTAAGGCGTGAAGTTAGTGCTGGCATGTTTTATTCTTGATATTTAAAAAGATGTCAAAAGGTAGGCTGTCAATCAAGTATGGGTATCTCCGTGGGTGCCGCATTGTTTGCAACACCCACGGGTATAATAGGTTTATCGGATCATTTTCATATAGTGATGTGAGTTAAGGGATAACTCAATTTTCGAAAATAGCGTAGCCGTATGCTCCCAATTCGTAAGTGAGGCCAAGCGCTATGTCACCTCCCTTGATAAGGTCGGTCATAGTAGTGTTCGCCAAGGAGATTGGCACACGGATTGCCTTCGAATCCCCTGTCGGGTTCACCATCACGAGGAGGGTCTTGCCGGGGATGCTGTATGAGAAGCAAAGGCCCGAAGCGGTGGAATAATCGTTGATTTCACCTCTTCTCACTTCCGCAGTCTTTACAAACACATCGTTAATGGCCTTATACTCATTGGAGAGTTCGGTGGAGAAATCGAGAGTGCGGTAGTTGAAGAATGAGAGTTCTCCGGATATACCTGTGGCATCCATGCCTGAATAAATCATCGGTGTGCCATTGAGCATCGATGCGCAAACGTATGCCGCCGGGATTGCATCCACACTGCCGAAGTAGGTTGAAACATTATTCTCGGCCGCCACGTCGTGGTTGAAGGCATAGCGGAGAATGGAATCACCGTCAGGAACTCTGCCCAAAGCCTCTTTAGCCTCCTTTACAATCTCGCTTGGCAATGCCTGGCCTTTGAATACGGCAGAGATTGTAGGGGCGCTGCTCCAATCATAAATCATATTGAAGCCATAGTTATAGAAGTCCTTGTTTGAAGTCTCTGCAAGCATGATGATATTGGGATTTACCGCACGCAGGCCGGTTATCAGGCTTCCCCATGAATCTGCCGACAGACCATCGGCATAGTCGCAACGGTAACCGTCAATTCCAACCTCCTTCACCCAATAGAGCATCTCATTGAGCATAGCCTCTCTTGTGTCGGGATTGTTGAAGTTGAGCTGAGCCACATCAGTCCAGGTGCTTGCCTGCTTGATGTTTCCCTCTTCATCCTGCTCGTAACGGTTAGGATACTGTGTGATCCAGGGGTGATCCCATGCCGTGTGGTTGGCAACCCAGTCGAAGATCACCTTCATCCCTTTGCTGTGCGCATTGTTGACAAGCGTCTTGACATCATCGAGAGTTCCATACTTTGGATTAATGCCTCTATAGTCTTTAATGCAGTAGGGTGAGCCGAAGGCATCCTTCTCACCGCGCACATAGATCGGCATAACCCAAAGGATGTCGCAACCCATTCCGGAGATGCGGTCGAGCTGAGCATTGAGACCTTTCAGGCAATCCTGGGTTCCGAAGAACCCGGGATTGGCTTGATAGATCACATTCTTTGACACTTCCCTCCCTACTGCCGGAGGTTCCGGATTCGCGGGCATGTCAATTTCGTAGGAGGTACAGCCACCCATCACAAGCGCGGCGGCCGCAACCATTGAAGCTTTTATTATATTTTTCATTTACGTGCCTTGTTACGTTTTTTATTCTTCAGTTGTGCGCCTTGCGCATCAATCGTGAGTGTATAATCCTGATCCAGTGTCAGCGTTATGTCGCCGAGCTGAGTGCCATTGCCATTGTTGAAGATGAAGTTCTCGCTTTCTCCGTTTCCATAGACATAGAAGATGTCATACTTCACGCCGGCCACTGTTGCTGTTCCATCTGGAGCCTTTCCGGGCCATTTGCCGAACATCTCGCCAGCATCACCGTATGCATAGAGATAGGTTGCATCCCAGCCTGTATTGTTCTCCACGAAGAGAGTGTATTTGGTGCCATCGGGTTCCGGATCGGGTTCCGGCTCCGGATCGGGTTCTACAGCACCACTGGGTGTGAATGTGTTAGGATCAATCTCTTTTGCCCCGGATGCCGTCAGCTCAACATATACATCGCGGTCAAGACCGAATACCACCACATCGTCTATTTGCTTCCCGTTACCATTGTTCAAGATCACATGCTCGTCGAGACCTGCATCGCAATTGGCTTCTCCGAGATCAAAATATTTGTAAGTGACACCATTGATGGTCTGTGTGCCTGTCGGAGCCATGCCGGGCCAACCGCCGTTAAGGTCATTGACCGTGCCCCACATATATAGATACAGCTCATCCCAACCCGATGCATCATATACGAACACTGCATATCCGTCATGTGAAACTGATGCGCTTGGATCAAAGGGGAAGGCTCCATCCGGAGTCAACTCAAGATAGTAATCCTGATCGAGAGTAACATTATAATCGGAAAGCTGGCTACCGTTGCCATTGTTGTTGAATATGAGATTGACGTTTATACCCTCATTTGAAGCGCCTGTATCGAAATACTGATAAGTAGTGCCATCAATATTAACAGTGCCTGTGGGGGTTATACCTGGCCAGCCACCGAAGATTTCGGCATCACCCCATGCGTAAAGCGCAAGTTCATCATAACCGGTATGATCTACGACATATATAGCATAGCCGTCGTGGTCGATTTCACCCGGAGTGGGAACAGTCTTGAAGTATTCCTCCCAGAAATAGATCATCACGTTGGCGCGGCCGCCCACGGCGGGAGATTCACGATGAGTCACGGGCGTGTCGCCAAGACCGCGCTCCTCACCCTGCTCCACATTGTAGAATGTGTAGCCGTCGGCAAGAGTCTTTCCGGCAACGAAGTCATTGGGATTAAGGTAGATTCCCCATTTCACGTCGGTGTCGCCGGCCTTTTCAAGCTGCCAGCGGGGATCACCCACGGCATCCATTCCGCCGTTGAACTCACCAATGATATAGATTTCATCGGTTGCAGATGTTGCCTGAGGCACGATAGCTTCTATGAGCTGGTAGCCCGGACGGGTCTCGAAGCGAGGAAGCTCGCTGTCGAAGATGATCTCATCCTTGCTGCACGCCCCTAAGAGGGAGAGCAGCAGGAGGATAAAGAGATTATATATATTTAGCTTTTTCATGTTATTGCGGAAATATTAATAGTTAGGATTCTGAACCAATCCGGGGTTAACCATAAGTGCAACCTGCGGAAGCGGGAACCACTCATATTTGCGGTCGCGTTTTGCGGGAAGCTCACGGTCTGTCTCTGTGGCGCGTCCGAAGAACCACCACTGACCCTGCGTGAACTTGTCGAAGCGACGGAGGTCGGTGCGGCGACGGTTACCTTCGCCAAGGAATTCAAGACCCCACTCGCTGAGCATCCAGTCAAGGTCGAAGCTGTTGAAGCCGGGACCCGGGTTTTCAATCTCTGAAAGGTCGGCTGTTGCGAAGTAGCGCTGACGAACTGTGTTCACAAGCTCTTTTGCTCCTCCGGCATTTCCGGCACGCAGGCGACACTCGGCAAGAGTGTAGTAAACCTCTGTGAGACGGAACTCAACCTCTGAAATGTCGCAATAGTCTGCGCCCGAAGAGGTCGGGGTGACCGGGTAGCGGATAAGACGGTAACCGGTGTTGGTCATACCCCAGTGAGGAGACATGACAGGCTCGAGGTTACGGCCGGCATTGGTGAATGTTCCGCACTGGTCAACATAGATGAGGGGGCAGTCTTCAAGGTCGGCATCAGCCATAACAGTATTTCCGCTTGCCCAATCATACTGCTCGCCCATAAGGAAGAGACCGTTCCAGTTTCCTGCCGCATCCGACTTATAGGGTTGCTTGCGGATATCCTTGTTGTTCATTCGGTCGAGCGGAGCACCGAGTTTGTCGCCATAGTCGAAGATGAAGCTCTTGCCGTCGCGTGTTCCGCAAACCTTGGTGCCGGCCATAATATAGTCGGAACCGGTGTTATCCTTTGACGGAACCATGCAGCAACAGTTCCATCCGGTCTGAGGAATTGACTCCATTCCGAAGAGGTCGCCATACTGAAGGATAAGGAAAGGGCTTGTACGGTTATTGGTGAATGTCTTGCCCGACCAGCTTGCAAATGCAAACACGATTTCAGGACAGCTTTCATTTCCTATGCTGTAGATCTGACGGTAGTCGGAAGCAAGGCTGTAGTTGCCGTAATCACCGTTGATGATCTCTTCGCAAAGCTTGGCACATTCAGTATATCTTGCAGTGCCTGTCCAAAGTTCAGAGTTGAGGAGGAGACGCATCTTGAGCATACGGTTCATCCCCTGGTTCATGCGGAGACGGCTGGCGTTGTCACCCTTCTCTATAGCGAGGTCTGCATAACATTCATCGAGTTCGGTAGAGATGAAATCCCATACTTTCTGGCAACCCACATTGAAATCGGGGTCGGCCGAGCCGGGAACCTCACCGCCAACAGTGGTGTTCAAAGGAATTGCACCACCCCAGACCTCGAAGTTGTTGTAATAAACGTATGCACGCATGGTGCGCACCTCTGCTATATACTGCTTGAGGGCATCCTCGGTCATACCGATCGATGCGGCATTGATTCCCTGAAGGTCATTGATGATGTTGTTGCAAAGGCCGATTGTTTCCCATGCCTTCTCCCAAGCCTTGCGGATAATCTCTGCTTCGGAGTTCCACGACTGGCTTGAAAGGACGAACTTCGCGCCTTCATCCCATCCCCATGCGCCGCCGTTCCATGTGCGCCATGCAATCTGGTCGGCTGAGAATTCGTTGAGATACCAGAAATATTCAAGGAAGCTGTTCTGTGCGCTTGAATAAACGGCCGCCACAGCTCCTTTGACGCTGCTCTCGTCCTGATAGTAGGCACCGGCGTCAATGCGGTCGAATGTTACCTCATCAAGATCGGTACAGGATACAGCACCGATAGCGAGGGCCGTTGCTGAAAGCATTGCGGCTATATGTTTGCGTAGTTTCATTATTGTCTTTTTATTTGTAATTAGAGTTACAAAATTTACCGGTTAGTCTCCGATTAACGGAATTTAAATGTCACACCAAGAGTGAGCTGTGTAGCCATAGGATATGCTGAAGTTGCATCCACACCCGGAGTGATGCCTGTTGAGGTAACTGCCGAAGGATCTGTACCTGTGTAGCTTGTGATGGTGAAGAGATTCTTCGCAGAGAGATAGACACGGAGGCTGTCGAGCACCTTGCGGTTCTTGAAGGGCACATTGTAACCAAGTGTCACGTTCTCAAGCTTGAAGTAGTCACCATTCTCAAGGAAGTATGAGGAGATCACACCGCCGCCGCTCCATACGTCGCGGTCTTTGAGATATGTGCTGCGGAGCACGTTGTCGCTACCGCTGCCCTTCAGACCCATGCCATATTTGCGCATGTTGAAGATCTGGAAGCCGAACGCACCATTGAACATCACGCTGAGGTCGAAGTTTTTCCATTTAACGGTGTTGTTCCATGTGAGGAAGTGCTTGGGAGCGCCATCGCCGATGTAGCGTTTATCCTCAGGCTGAGCACCTGCGGCCGGAATCTTCTCGCCCTTGGCGTTATAGACGAGCATATCGTGCGATTCGTTGTAGCCGGCATATTCATAGCCATAGAACTGACCGATCTGGCCGCCCTCTTCAACACGGAAGAAGTATTCGCTTGTTCCAAGACCCGGCTTCTGATAAAGGTCAACGTAAGATGCCTTATAGATGGAGTTTGAAAGCTTGGTAAGCTTGGATGTGCCGTAAGAATAGTTGATGCCTGTGGTCCAGGTTACAGGTGTATTTACTACTGCATCGGCTGTAAGTGAAAGTTCAACACCTGTGTTCTTGATTGTTCCTACGTTTACGAGGATAGTGTTATACACGTAAGGAGGCTGCGGAGCCGTGTAGTTGTAGAGAAGATCCATTGAACGGCGATCGAAATATTCGATAGAACCGTAAATGCGGTTGAAGAACATGAAGTCGATACCGTAGTTCATGCTTGAAAGTTTCTCCCATGCCAATTCAGGGTTAGCATTGCTTGAGGGTTGATAACCTGTAACCCAGGTGCCATCCATAAGATATGTTCCGCCGGTGGTGTAAGTGGAGATAGATTTGTAAGGATCGTTGGGCTGACGGCCGGTGATACCGAATGAGATACGTGGCTTCAAGCTCTGCACTGTCTGCACGTAGTCTGAAAGGAAGGGCATCTTAGTCATTTCCCATGCCACTGATGCTGATGGGAAGGCACCCCATTTCTTGTCGGCACCGAATTTTGTGGAGCCTTCGTAACGGATAGATGCTGATGCGATAAGCATTCCCTTCCACGCGTAATTGATTCGGCCGAAGAAACCGGCCAGAGATGACTGGCTTCTGCCAGCCCACATAGAGGCCTTACCGTCTGTCAGGTAAGATCCGGAGCCGATCCCCCACCAAAGAGGTTTATTGAAGGTGAAGTTGTTGTTCTGCTCACCCATGCGGTCCCAATTGTAACGCTCGTATGAATAGCCTCCCACAAATTTGACATCGTGATCATCGTTGGCGAAGCCATAATTCACGAGCCACTCAAGACGGTTGGTCCATTCCTTGGTATATTCGATTCTTGCACGGCCATCATAATCGTTCCAGTAAGACTCACCGGAAGTGGTGGGAGTGTAATAATCTGACTTATAATCTTTATATTCGTATGAATAAGAGAGCGTGGTGCTTAAGTTATGATATTCGTTGCTCCAGATGTTATAACGGAGGTCGGCTGTGCCGAGCAAATATGTGCGGTTGCCCTTTGAGGTGTTCACCTTCAGCTGCTGAACCGGGTTATAGATGCCTGAAGGAGAACTTGGCTGATAGAAAGTGCCATCCTCGTTATAAACCGGAATTGTGGGGTTCATGCCAAGAGCGGTATCGAACATTCCGCCGTCGCCATAATCCTCATTAACACGGCGTGCATTAAGGGCGGCAGAGATGCGTATATGATTGTCGAGTGCATTAGCGGCAACTGCTGCACGGCCACCGAATTCTTCACGCTTGCTCACAATGTCAAGACCGTTGGCGTTCTTATAGTTCATTGAGGCTGTGTAGTAACCTCCGCCGGGAAGTGAGCCATCGATAGATACATACTGGTTGGTATCGTATGCAGTGTCTCGGGTGATGAGGTCATACCAGTCGGTGCTTGCGCCGTAGTCATGTCCGCGGCGGGCAAGACGCCACTCGTAGGGAGAAAGCACCTGGGGCTTATCTTTTGCAAATGACAATGCCGCGTATGAATCGTAAGTGATGAGAGGCTTCCCTGCTTCGCCGGTTCCTTTCTTGGTTGTGATGAGGATCACACCGTTCGCACCGCGAGTACCATAGATGGCGGCGGAAGCGGCATCCTTAAGCACTGACATTGATTCGATGTCCTGAGGAGCTACCGTGCGGATATCACCGCCGACAACACCATCGATTACCACGAGAGGCCCGTTGCCGGAGTTAAGCGAAGTGGCGCCACGCACCTGAAGCTCGGCGCTCCCGTTAGGGTCGGCGGCCGCTGTGCTCGATACGTTAAGACCTGCCACCTTACCGGTGAGCATCTCCATCGGGTTGTTCATCGCTCCCTGCGCGAAATCGTCGCGGTTAACCTGAACGATTGAACTTGACACCTCCTTGCGGCTTAAAGAACCATAACCGACAACGACTACCTCATTAAGGAGCTCGGCATCCTCGCGCATAGTAACATCAATCTTTGTGCGTCCGTTCACTTTCTCTTCAACAGCACCAAAGCCGACATAGCTGAAGATGAGTGTGGCATCAGCGGGAATATTGCTCAATGAGTAATGTCCGTCAATGTCAGTGTGCATACCGTGTTTCTGGTCACCCTTTACCGAGACACTTACTCCAATCAGAACATCGCCTGATTGATCGTAAACGGTGCCTGAAACTGTGAGTAGCTGCGCCGAGATTCCCGGTGCAACTATCAGAGCTAACGTCCAGAGAATACTCAGGACGGCGGCTCTAAAATTCCATGGTTTTCTGTTCATTGTTAATTTATGTTTTAATTGTAATCTGTTGGCTCTATAAGGATGATTTAAAATCACGGTGCAAAAGTCGCTATACTTTATTGTATTGTCAAGCGCATCTAACTGAAATCAAAAAATATCTAAATCAACTTTATCTGACTATCAAAAACTTGAAGCGTTCTGATGACTATAAAAATCTATATAGTCATCAGAACGCTTCAATACAATTTTTTAAGGATTTTTTCCTTTTTTAACTGATATTCCTCACCTCCTGCTCAAAATCGTCGGGGTGGAGAGCGCGCTTGCGCATCTTACTCCGGTAGGTATAGACCGTGGAAATGGAGCAACGCAGGAACTGTGCAATTTTCGCACTGTCGTCTATGCCGATCCTGATGAGAGCGAAGAGCCGAAGCTCGGTATTGAGCAATTCTCCCGATTTAAGCACCACCTGCTCGCCGGGGTTCAGGAGCGCGTTGAATTTATCCACAAAAGAGGGATAGATATTTAGGATTGCTTCATCGAATTTCACATAGAAATTCTTCAGGAGCTGGTCGGATATTTCAGAGGATTCGAGTTTCTTAAGCAATGCCGCCCTGTTCCCACCCTGAGCGGCGCTTACGCGGAGCGACTGCTGATAGCGCTGAAGCGTGGAGATGGCCGACGAACAGAATACCATAAACAGACCGGCATACTCCTCTTTTGTCCTGTTGAAATCGCCAAGTTCACGGTTGCGCTCCTCAAGCTCCTGGTTCATCTCCTTCAATTTCCCGGAAAGGGTGCTCAGTTCCTCATTAGCTTTCCTCACCTTTTCGTTTGCCTCCTTTTTTATTCTGAGCTGTTTGAGGATATAGAACACTGTGCAGGCAAGTATTACGAGAAGTATGCAGCTGACTGCCACCAATATGCGGAGCCTTTTTGTCAGGCTGTTCTGCAAAGAGGAATAAGCATCGTCGATCACAGGGAGCATCTTGCTCGACTGGGCGTTGCGCATGAGCGCCGAATAGAAATTTGCATCGGCTATGCTTTTCTTAACGTAACGGTTGGCCCGCTCCACATCCCCTTCCTCGAACATCACCGTAGCAACTTCGCGGAACGACATGTTCTCCTTCACTGCCGCCTGGACATCGGAGATGGCACTCAGCACAAGATAACGCTTATAGTCTTCGTGCATTCCGCTCGTCTTGTAGATATAAGCAAGCGTGGAGGCAAGGATAGAATACTCTCTTGTGCCGGAGGGATATTCATTCAGATGAGCCAGAAGCCCGTCAATTGCCTCTTTAGGATGTCCGTTCCTTGCCTTCTCCGACATGACATAGACAAGGTGATTGAAGCTGCCGGGCTTAACAACTTGCCGGATGGAATCGGCATATAAGGATCGTTTCTGTTCATATTCCTGCGCAGTTTCATGCTCATAAGTGTATTCAGTGAGATACTGATACATGGCGCAGCATGCTGAATAGTATTCTTCAAGAAGATCATCGCTTAATGAATCGCGGGGTATATTCGACTGCACCATAAGGGCATCTGCAAAAAGACCGGCATGGGCAAATTGGTCAAGCCTTTTTATCAGCAGGCGAGTTTGCTCGCCGGGAATATTCTTCACATCAGGGCGACGCAGATTGAATCCTATATAATATAGAGTGGAGTCGGCATTATAGGCCGCGAATTCATATATCAGGCTGTCGATTATGGCTGTGCGCCGGCGGCTGTCGGCTGTAAGGTCATATTCCTTTTTTAGGCGCGTGATGCGCGCCTCCTTATCTTTCTCATATTTTTCACTCTGCGCTATCTCCATGTCAAGACGCCCGTAAAGCTCTTGCAATTCAGGAGAAGAGGATGACTCCTTCCCCACGCAGGAACTCAACAGAAGGATTAAACACAAGAAATATATACATTTCATAATCAAACATTTTATTTAATCCCACCCTTTTGAGTATAATCAGGGTGGGAGCCGATTTTACCAATGTTATCCGACACGGAGAAAGTCCGTGTCGGATAAACATAGATTTTTAGATTTGTAAAAATAACTAAAAATCCGCGTTGTGCAAAATTGAAGTGTCTTTCCTAAATTAAGATCTGCACATAGGCTTAACTAAATTTAATTTACCGTAACTTAACTTATATTCAGTAATTCACATTACCTTTTATTTCATTCTTTAATGTTCTTGACATATACTGCGAAGCCGTATGGCGGAAGGGAAAATTCTGAGGAGCCATTCATTTTCATCTCTTTTCCGCTGAACGCATCAGCATATTCTCCGGGCGGCAACCCTTGGGGAATGCTGAAGCCGGTCTCTTTGTCGGAGAAGTTAAGCATTACCACCACGTTTTCATCACCGAGTGTGCGTTTATACGCATATATCGCATCATCGGCAGTGGTCGGAAGGTTTATGAGCTTTCCGCTCTCCTTCCCTGTGCGCAGTGCTGGCTGGGAATGCTTGAGACGGGCAAGGGTCGTTATGAGCTCTGTCATCTCGCTGTCGGGATTGCTCCAGTCAATCGGAGTCTTTTCGGCAAGCGAAACCCTTCCTCCCGATTTATATTGTATCTCCTGACCGTTATAAATCAAGGGCATGCCATAAACGGTGAATTCCAACACTGTGAGGGGGCGAAGATATTTATTATACACAAGATCCTCTGTGCCACCCTGATCCTGAACCACATCGTGATTCACAAGATAAACCATTCTTGAGCGTCCGGCGTAGGGAGCCTTTATGGTGTCGTCGGGTGCTTTGCTTTCACCTTCAGTTATCCCTTCATTGGCAAGGAGTTCACAGGCCTTGCGCAACATATCAAGCGAAGGGACTGAATCGTTGGCGAATTTCTTAAGCACTTTCTCCTGGAAATCCCAGCAGTAGTTGTAATCGAAATAGCCATTCTTCACCAATGAGGGACGGTTGGAGTCTTCGGCGAGCCAAGCCACTCGCTTCCCATCCTTCAGAACCCTTTCGGAAGCCTTGCGCCACAATTCAGGCGAAGGACCCGAGGCATAGTCGCAACGGTAGCCATCGATGTCGAAATTATCAACCCAATATTGCATATCGGAAACCATGGCATCCTGCATGGCCTCGCTGTCGCGGTTGAGTTCATACACATCTTTCCACATTCCATTGAAAGGATGCACGAAATCACCATCTTTCTGAGAATAATATTCAGGATGCGATTCTACCCATACATTGTCCATCGAAGTGTGGTTGCCAACCCAGTCAAACCAGATCTCCATCCCATTATCGTGGATGGTTTTCACAAGGTCGCGCAGATCCTGTTCGGTTCCATTGTCGGGATCGATCATCCTGTAGTTCTTTATGGCATACGGGCTGGAATATGCTCCCCACTTCCCTACATCACCTAATTTATATATAGGCATCAGCCACACAACGTCAACGCCCAATTCCTTTAGACGGGGAATCTGCGCCTCAACCCCTTTCAGATTTCCTTCTGGAGAGAAGTTACGCACGAACACCTCATATATCACGCGATTTTCCGGCACGCGCTCCTCCTTTAATTGGGGAACAGCGGCCAAAGCGACTGTGGATGTGACAGTCAAGGCAACCGCGCTCATTATAATTCGTTCTTTCAATTTCATCTTATATGGTCTCTTTTTAGTCTCCTTGTTAATTCCGGAAACATCTCCGTTCTGAAGTGACGATGCAAAATTATAATATAAAAAACCTTTTGTAAATAGCATCATAACATTTTCATAAAATGTCAAATATTAATCTACTCATAATCATCAATTTAATATTTTCAATATCTAACTTTTGTTAAAAACATGACACGGGCCATTCTCCTACGCAAATAAAACCCCGGCCTGTTAATCCAGACCGGGGACGCATAACGCAGTTGAAATACCGATAGAAAATGTTCTCTTACCTTGAGTTAACTGCGAGATTAGAGACGTTGATTGTTCCGTTATAGGAGTTGATCGACCAGCAATTCTTCTGAATGCCATAGATGCGGGCTGTGAATGCAACCTGATCGTTCACATACACTGTCATTACAGAATTGTCGCTAAGGATGGTGATGTTATATGTGTTGTCGGCCGGAGTCTCGAAAAGATTGCCGTCGGCACCGCCGATGAATCCTTTCCCTTCCTCACCCTCTTCCTCGAAGTTAATCTTTCGGCGGTCGGGGCCTTCGGGATTGAACATGAGAGTGTAATATTTCTTGGAGTCACTGCCTCGCACGAACGAGAGGCCGAAGCGATCTTCATTTCCTGAAGTCTTGACAGTCATCCGGATTGCATTCTGATAACCAAGGCGAGAGAAGAGGAGATGGCTCTCTTCACCGAGGATAAAATTCCCGGATTCCTCTTTTATATCACCTTTTCGTTCCATCACCTTGCTTGCAGAAGAGGAACCCGAGAATTTATCTACGATAGCTTTCACCGGCACCACTGCCAACGTTCCGTCGGGATTCTGAAGGAGCTTGTGAGCCACGAGAGCGCCTGCCCAGTCAGGTTCGGCGGGATACGCTCCCACGTTAGTGTTGTCGTTGCCGGGACGTGTCGGACACCATCCCCAGATGTAGCGGTCGGTGCCGTTAGATGCTGTCTTTCCTGCATAGAATGCACGGCTGTCGAGCATGCCCTCACGCATATCAGGCCAGAGTCCTGCATCGTTGGCGGTGCAAGCCTTGAGCTCATCGAGCGTGCGACCTTTGAAATATTGCACCTTACGAACGGCCGCGTGTTTCTCGGAGTAAACCAGATACCACCAGTCGCCCATCTTGAACACATCGGGACACTCATAGAAGCGGTCCCACATCATTGTCATGAACACACCCTTGGAATCCCATTCATGTAGGTCGGGAGAGGTATATTCGGCCAATACGCCCTTGCCATCCTTCTGAGTGGAGACAATAAGATGGAAGAGGGAGTCGTCACCCTTGAACACGAAGGGATCGCGGAAGTCGGCCGTGCTGTATTCCCCTTCAGGAGAGATGAGGAATGAGCGGTCCTTGGTCCAGGTCTTGAAGTCTTTGGAAGTGGCCACCATCACAGCCTCACCGAGACCGGTGAGAGGAACATTCACCGAGTGGCCTGTATAGAAGGTGTAATAGGTCTTGTCGGCATCATTATAGATGGTGCTTCCCGTGCCAATTGCTCCATCCATCTCAGCCACAGTTCCTGTAGGAATAAGCTCGCCGAGGTTCTCGTAATTGGCACAGTCTTTTGTAGAGAGGGCCCAGAGAGGATGGAAAGTGGCGGAATTGGGGCGGAACTCCTGGAGATAGAGAATCTTGAAGTCGCCTGCCACCGGATCGTAAAATGGCATCGGGTCGCCAACGAAGCCAACTGCCGGTTTATAGAATGTCTCGAATCCCTGGCTGTCGGTTGATTCAAAATATGTTGCTGTGCCGTCCCAATCTTTCACTGCCGGAGTGCTGTCATCGCTGCTACAAGAGCAGAGAGAAGCCCCGAGAAGAAGTGCGGTTATTATTGTCGGATATTCCATAATCATTCTTATTTGCAAAGATAGTTGATTGCGTTCTTGGTAAGAGTGTAAATATTCTCACGATATGCGTTGGGCGCATGGTTGGGGTCATTCCATTCGTAACCCGGTGTGCCGATGGTCACCACCCGACCGCTCAGATAGCCGTCAAGGATGTCGCGGGGAGCGAACTCTGCAATATGCACGTGATTTGCATCTCCGTCGGTGGCAAGGGCTGTGGCTCCGGTCTTAGTCTCCCAGATTAACATATCGCCGTATGCATCCCAGTCAACCACCCATTGGAGGGTGCGGTTTGAGTAGGAAACGCCCTTTTCAAGGAGCATGATGCGTCCGTTCTCATCGGGAATGAGACCATTGTAAAGAGGATGTGTCTCATATCCGGCAACAGAGAAACCGAGGTCATTTTCAAGCGTCTCGTAGAAGTCACCGCCGAACATATTGTTGGGGCTCTGCTGATCTTTGGCTATTCTCCACACGTCGTTGATGTAGCGTGCGCCGTCGCGTGTGGCGAGGATATTTCCACCTTTGATGTAGTAGTCGTTAAAGATATCACGCGTATCCCACATTATGCCGGGCCAGTCGGTGAAGTCGAGGTGACACCATATCATCTTGTAGTCGCCGAGCTTCTCGCTTCCGTCGAGCACTTTGGCAAGCGACACGTAGCGCGCGTTAGGCACATTCGCCATCATCCACTCTGCGGCCGCCTTGGCCTCATCACCAAGAGCGTTGATGCTTTCGGCGTTGCCGATGAATGCTTTGGGATCCTGCGACATATCATCCTTGATAGCGGTAACGGTATAAGAAACAGTGCATGTGCGATAGGTAGCCTTGATTGTTACGGGGTCGGTGAGATTGAGCACTGTTCCGGGAACCGGATCGAAGGTGGTGCCTTCAGGAGCTGTGAAAGAGAGAGAAGAGGTTTCCACATCTTCATCGAGAGGCACGAAGAAGATTATTGTCCGCGCGGCGTTGTCGATAGAGCCGGCATAGCGTCCGTTGAGGAGCGCGGAGTTGATCTCAACATTGTCGCGGGCAACCGTGAGAGTGTAGTTGGTCAATACATCGCCATTAGTTATGCGGATGTTGCGCGGAACAGAGCAGTCAACGGTCTCGCCGATATTCATGTCAGCTTCCGCACCCGGCTCGAGGTCGAGACGGCGAACCACCATAGCGGTGAGGTCGTAATCGGAAGGAACGTTGACAACGGCTGTCTTTCCTTTGTTGTCGATAACGGCATCATATTCATCAAGACGCAACGCATTGATCATAGTGGAGCCATCGAGGTCAAGATTCGATTTGTTATCGCTCTTGCATCCTGTCATTGCCGAACAGCCTATGACAAGGATGAGCATATATGCCAATTTATATAGAGTTTTCATTTCTTTTAATTTATTGGTTAGCATATCAATTACCATCCGCCAATGTTCTGAGTGTAGTGGCCGTTGCTGGCACTGATCTGTGCGAACGGAATGGGGAGATATTCATTCTTGTTGGATGTGAAATGGGCGTTAGAATAGATGGTGCATTTGGAAGCCTCCACAGCATAATAGCCGTTGAGCGTCTTCTCTGCCTCACCCCATCTCACGAGGTCGAAGAATCGGTCGCTCTCCATTGCAAGCTCCACGCGGCGCTCGAATTTGAGGAGCTTGAAAGCATCATCCTTGCTGTAAGAGCCGGTGTAGGGCGCAACCTTGATATGCACGCCATAGCTTCTCTCATAGTCGGAGATGCGAGAAAGGCTCTGAGATGCGCGTGTGCGGATAGAGTTGATGATGTTCATTGCTTCCGGGATACGTCCGTCGTTAAGCTGGATGAGGGCCTCGGCACGCATAAGCATCACATCTGAGTAACGGAGCACGATATGGTTCATCGGAGATGCCCAGAGACCATTCTTCACCATGAATCCGCAATCGGGGTCAACATTATGCTTGAGCGACACATAGTAGCCATAGAGACCGTTTGAACGGCTCCAGTCGGCTGTGCGGTCCATCATATATTTGGGGTTGAACTCGTAGGGTGTGCCGGGGATGCCTACTGTGAGGAAAAGACGGGGATCGGCGTAATCCACACCGGGCTGATAGTCATCGTTATTGAAGGTGTCAAACAGAGGATGGCCATCCTTGTCGGTCTTGAAAGCGTTCACGAGGTTCTGGCTCGGCTTGTAGAAGTCGCATCCACCGTCGGTCACGCCCGGGATGTTGGGGACGATAAGTCCGAATGCCCAGTTGCAGTTACCGTTCTTGGAACCGTCGTTCATTGAATATTGCATAGCCCATACAGACTCGGTGCCGTTCTCGTAGGCCGGCTCGGGACGGAAGTTATTGTTGAAATCATTCTCCAGACCGCAACCAGACTTTGACATCAGTGCCGGTTCCGTAAATTCGATAACCTTCTTAAGGTCGTCGGTGTTGATTGAAGTCACTGCGTGAGTGGCAACATCATCCTGATGATAGGCCTTGTAGAGATATGTCTTTGCAAGATATGCGGCCGCCGCGCCTTTTGAGGGACGCCCTTTCTCCACCTGCATGTCGGGAAGATGATCAAATGCAAACTGGAAGTCTTCTGCAATCTGAGCCCAGCCTTCATCATTGGTATAGGCATGGTTGGAGAGGTTATTGTACTGCTCCGGAGAAAGGCTCTCGTCGTTTGCAAAGGGGATATACTTGAAGAGCTGTTTCAAGAGGAAATGACCGTGACCGCGAAGGAATCGCATCTCCGCAATCCTCTGCTGCTTGAGAGGATAGCTGTTCTCATCCACCTTGTTGAGGATATCGAGGGCCGCGTTAGCACGCGAAATGGCATTGTAAAGACGCTCCCAGATACTTGAAAGGTTCCAGTTTGTGGTCATGATTCCCTGTGACACCTCAAGAGCGTGGAACACGTCGCCATCCTCTGTTCCGTTACCACCCTTATATGCATCGTCCGAACGAACATCGAAGTTCCAGAGAGAGAAGGAGGAGTTGATGTCTTCACCCGAAATCCAAATGGCATAGGCGGAAATAACCATATTATCGACATACTCGGGCTGTTTGAGCTTATCTTCATCAATAGTGCCCTGCGGAACCTGCTCGTCAAGGAAGCTGTCGCAAGAGGTGGCGCCAAGTGAAAGAAGAGCTATGGCTGCTGAATATATTAGTTTTTTCATTGTGAGTTCTCCGTTTTAGAAGTTGATGTTAAGACCGAATGTTAATGTCACCGGGATAGGATAACCGTAGTTGGGGTTTTCAGGGTCAACTCCGGTGAAGCCTTTGCTCTTTATCGTGAGCAGATTCTGTGCGCTCACGTAGAGGCGAAGCTTCTGCATGTGGAGCTTGTCGGTGATTGAGGAGGGGAAGTTGTAGCCGAACTGCACGTTGCGCAGTTTGAGGAACGAACCGTTCTCAACATAATAGGTTGACACTCTCTTTTCGTTATTTATATCCGAGCGGCTGAGTGCCGGTATGTCGGAGTTGATGTTTTGAGGAGTCCAGGCATCGAGCAGACGTGTTCCCTTGTTGAGGAAACCGATGTTAAGTCCGCTCCAGAGGTCGGTCTCTTTCTTGAGGTCGCTGATCACATCCTGACCTTGCACACCCTGCCAGAACATTGTGAAGTCGAAGCTCTTATACTGCAAGGAGACGTTAAGGCCATAGGTGAAATCGGGAGTCGGGTCATAAATCCATTTCTGGTCGCGCTCGTCGATGATGCCGTTATGGTCGAGGTCGGCCCAGCGGATGCGTCCGGGGGCGGCGCCTTCCTGACGTGCATGGTTGTCAACCTCATCCTGAGATCTGAAGATGCCGTCGGCAACGTAACCCACCTGCGATCCGAGAGGATGTCCGATCACGCTTTCAACTCCGTTTCCACCGAAGGTTCCGTTAGCGGCTACTGTGGCGGGAAGCTTAGTGATCTTATTGCGGTAGGTGGCGATGTTACCGTTGATTTCATACTGGAATCCATAGCTGGTGGTGTGACGGAAACCGAGGTTAAGCTCGATACCCTTGTTGATCATCTCGCCTGCGTTGATCCATTGTCTTGTGCCTTCACCCATGGCGGCGATGCCTACCATCTCCACGAGGATATTGGAGGTCTTCTTGTGATACCAGTCGAACGAACCGTAGAGCTGATTATTGAGGAATCCGAAGTCAATACCCGCGTTAAACTGAGTGGTTGTCTCCCACTTGATATCGGGGTTGCCGATCTGGTCGCGTTTGAAACCTGACTGCAGGATTGAGCCGCCGTTTGTTCCGACGATGTCGTAAGATGTTCCGTAGCCACCGCCACCCCAGTCGGCACCTGCATAGTTAGGCACATAGATTGAATAACGGGCGTAGTTGGAAATCTCCTGGTTACCGGTCTGACCCCAAGAGAGACGGGGCTTAAGTTCTGTCAACCAGTTCACGTCGCGGAGGAACGCTTCGTTGCTTGCGCGCCATCCCAAAGAAATTGCTGGGAAAGTGGCGTAACGGTTGTTCTTGCCGAAGCGTGAGGAGCCGTCATGACGGAGGGTAAGCCCGACAAGGTAGCGGGAATCAAATGAATAATTGGCTTTTCCGAAGAATGATACGAGCGAATAGCCTTCGCTTGAACCGTAAGACATGGCTGTGCCTACACCTGCGTTAGGCCACATATAGTCGGGGGTCAGGATTGCGAAATCCTCTTTATAGCCTGAGAACCATTCGAAGTTCTCTCTGATAAGCTCAATACCCACGAGTGCATCTATATGATTCTTGCCGAAATCCTTGTTATACTGTCCCACGGCATTCCACATCCAGCGGGTCCAATGCTCCTGCTTGTTCTCAACGCCATTGGTTGCGTTGGCCATTGTTCCCTCAGTGATGGGATAAGTGAAGATGCGCTGGCGTTTCTGAGCGTAGTCGAGACCGAAGGTGGTGCGTGCGCTGAAGCCTTTGCCGAAGTCGAGGTTCAGGTAAGCATCGCCGAAGAGTCGCCAATAGTAATAGCGGTTATCTTTGTTACGCTCAAGACGAGCCAAGGGGTTTTCACGGTCGGGATAACCACCTACAGGACCTGCAAACTGTCCATCCTCAGTATAGACAGGAAGCGAGGGGTTGAACTGAAGCACATTCTGCATGAATCCGCCGGGAGCTCCGACTTCCGAAGTGCGGCTCAGTGTGAAGTGTTCTCCGATTGTGAGGATATTCTCAATAGGCTTGTATTCGTTGTTGATACGTGCCGAGAAACGGTCGAAGTCTGTATCCTTGATGATACCGATGTTCTTATAATAGCTGAGCGAGAAGAATGAAGAGAGCTTCTCGGTGCTGCCGCTCACGCTGAAGTTATAGTTCTGGATGAAACCGGTGCGAGTTGTTTCGTCAACCCAGTCGGTATCGGCGGCCGGAGTGGTGCATGCACCGTCAAGATATTTGTTCATGAACACTCTTCCGAGCACTGGATTTCCGAAAGAATCATAACCCCAGGAGTAATTATAACCTAATGCGTTGGTGTTGGGGTCCTGACCGTCGTTAATATATGCCTGCCACATTGCGCGTCCATACTGCTCTGCGTTCATCACGCTAAGCTTATGATTATAGAAAGATGCGGCCAATGAGGCATCAAGAGTGATTCGCAGATTCTTTCCCTTCTTGGTGGTGATGATGATCACACCGTTGGCGGCACGCGATCCGTAAATAGAAGCGGAGGCGGCATCCTTGAGAATCTGAATCGACTCGATGTCATTGCCATTGAGCTCGTGCATACCGGCTTTTGTCGGCACCCCGTCGATAATGTAAAGAGGGTCGTTGTTGTTGAGGGTTCCGACACCGCGGATGCGCACTGTCGATGCACCCGAGAGGTTACCGTCGGCTGTGATGTTCATACCTGGCACACGACCCTGCATAGCCTTGACGGCGTTGTTTTCGTTCTGCTTGGCAAGCTCGTCGGCACTCACGGCTGTGATCGCACCCGTCACGTCTGCCTTCTTCTGAGTGGAGTAGCCCACGACTACCACTTCATCAAGCACATCGGTTTCCTCTGCAAGTTCGATTGTCATTTGAGGAGAAACGGTGCCTTCATAGTCCTGATAACCCACGTAGGTAACCTTGATCTTGGATCCTGCCGGAACTGCAAGAGTGAAGTTACCATCTAAATCGGTGGCAACGCCTTTCTTCGTTTCCATTGAAAAGACGGTGGCACCGATGAGGGGTTCTCCATCATTCTTTGAGGTAACGGTGCCTTTCACCGTTATCTCTTGCGCGTGTATGCTCATAATCGTTAGGAGCATAATCACAATGCTGGTTAGAGTTCTTCTCATATCGGTAAGAGTTTTGAGTTGTTTGTTGGTTTTTCCAACGCAAAATTATAATTAGGTTAATTGTGTGCCTATCAAAGAAGAGACAGAATGTATCAAAAATCGTTCATATACCGATTTTTGATAATTTAGTCCGATTTTGTTAAAAAAGTAAAAATAAAATGTATTAAAAATCAGATAGATTCCTTATATGTTGTAGAAAATTTTTTCTTGTGCAAATTCATTTCCTAACGGCCGCCGAACGGAATTCGGAGGGCGTTTTTCCGTATGCGTCCCTGAAACAGCGGGTGAAATATGCCTGCGATGAGAAGCCGACGGCAAAGGCTATCTCCCCTACGGTGCGGTCGGTGGAGATGAGTAGTTTCCGCGCTTTCTCAACCCTGAATTTCCGTATCAGCTCCACCGGCGTGTAATTGGTGATAGCCTTGACTTTTCTGGTGAATTGCGATTGCCCGAGACCTGTGGCTCCCGCAATCTCTTCCACACTCAGCTCAGGATCGGAGATGCGCTGCGCAATGACATCACACACCTTGGCATAGAAATCATTATCTATTTCGCTGAGGGTAATTTTACGTTTATTCTCCTTATCCGGCTCTATCCCACCGGAAGGCTTCTTGTCAACTTCATTTTTCTGCCTCGTCGGGGTGAGCGAATCAATCATCCTGCGCCTGTTGGCTATAAGGTTCCGGCATCGGGCAAGGAGGAGATCGGATGTGAAGGGCTTCGACATATAACCGTCGGCCCCGCTTTCATATCCTTTGACCCGCTGTTCGTCGAGAGCACAGGCCGTGAGCATAAGCACGGGGATATGGGAGGTGGAAAGTTCCTCTTTCAACCGTCGGCAACATTCCATGCCATCCATACCCGGCATCATCACGTCGCAAAGAATGAGATCGGGGGTATATTTGGCGGCAAGCTTCAATCCTGATGCACCGTTATTAGCCGTTACAATATTATATTCATCTGCTGTGACCTCACGGATGAGGGAAAGGATATCGGCGTTATCATCAATGGCAAGGAGCAACGGCTTGCTTTCATCTATCTCCACTTCCCTTTCGGCGATTGATTCCTCGGAGGTGATTATCAGCGAAGAAAGACTCTTCTCTGTTCCTGCCTCTTCTCCTCTCTCCCCTCTTCTGAAATCAGCATCAACATCTCGTGACTCCCTTTTCTCCACGTGTTCAATAGGCATGGTGATTGTGAATCGCGTGCCGATCCCCTCTTCACTCTCTACGGTTATGACACCTCCGTGCAGTTCCACAAAAGCCTTTGACACTGCCAGACCTATGCCCGAACCCTGCGGACTGATACGGTCGGCCTGATAGAAGCGGTCGAAAATCTTATCTATATCTTCTCTGCTGATTCCGCACCCGGAGTCGGTGATGCTGAGAATGAAATCATCTTTCTCGATCTTCCCGCGTATATTTATCTTCCCATTGTCAGGGGTAAATTTCATTGCATTCGACATCAGATTGAAGAACACACGCTCCATCTTCTCAGTGTCAACAGCCATCGTGAACTTCTCCTCGTCGAAGAAAGTGACCTCTTCCTTAGTGAATGAAATGGTTATTTCGATATCTCGCGGCCGCGCGGCCTCTATGAACGATTTGCTCCACTCGCGTATAAGGCCGGGGATATTCTCTTCAGTCCGGTTAAGCGACAAGCGACCATTCTCAAACTTACGGAAATCGAGCAACTGATCTATAAGGCGACGAAGAATACGTATATTCTTCGATGCAAGATGAAGCAGGTAACGTTCATGTTCGTCAAGCCGTGGAGATTTCTCCACTCTCGCCACAGGCTCCTCTATTAGTGAAACGGGGGTGCGCAAATCGTGCGAAACATTTGTGAAGAATACAAGCTTTGATTTTGTGGCCTCGTCAAGCTGAATGTAAAGCTCTTTCTGCTTGCGGTGTTCCTCTTCGAGTTCTGCTGTCTTCTTTTCAAGCGCATCGGCATGTTGGCGTTTAACCCAGAAAGCTCGTATCAACAGAAAGACCACCCCAAGGAGAAGCACAAGGATGATGCAGGTGATGTAAAGCAGAAAATTCCTTACCGACATCTTCTTGCCAGTCATATCCATCATCTGCTGCAGGAGTTCCAGTTTCGTTATATCCTCCTTCTCCTTTGCCTCCTGATGCAGCAGGATATCAGCATTCTTGGCATTGATTGCCGACACGGGAGGAATTATAAGGTCGCGGGTGATTGGTCGGCCTTCGAGTATATCCATCGCTGTCAATGCTAACTTTGTGCCGTATGTAGGATATAGAAATGTAGCAGTAAGAACAGAATCAGCAACAGCTTTCACCCCGACATCGGTCAGGCCGTCGATACCGATAGCCTTTATATCTCTCCTCCCTTTTTTCCGAGCCGCCTCCACTGCTGCAATGGCCATGGGGTCGCTATGCCCATAGATAAGGTTGATTTCAGGATGTTGATTAAGGATTGAGTCAGCTATGGGGCCGGCATCTTCCGGTCGCCAGTTAGCATGAGGGGAGGCAACTATTTCGATATTGTCATATTTTGACACCTCATCGACAAATCCTTTATGACGCAGCTGAGCAGGGGTCATGGTGGAGGTGCCTTGGAGTTCCAGAATCTTTATCGGGGTTCCATTCGGAAAAAGGGTGGATGCAAATTGAGCCGCGCTCCGGCCTATCGCCTCATTATCTACCTCCAGATGGGCCGTATAGGAGTCTCCTATTATGCGGCGGTCGAAAGTCACAACAGGAATCCCCCGCTTGAATGCCTCGTTCACTATCGGCGTGATGGAATCGCCCTCGTTAGGATTCACGATGATAAGGTCGAAATTATTGTCAATGAAATATTTTATATCGGAAATCTGACGCGCGCTGATGTCGTCAGCACTACGGATTTCAACCGAAACATTGTTATGGAAAAGCATCTCGCGCTGAATCTCGTCGTTTGTCTGCCAGCGCCAGGGATCGGAGCTGCATTGCGATATTCCAATGCGATAATCCTTCTCCTTCTTGTTGCTATTGCAACCGAAAGAGAGAACGACAATACTGATTATCAGAAATTTAAAGATTTGTTTCATTAAGTTTTTCAGAAGGCTTTCAACCGGGATTTTCATCACCTTTTCTACTCTGAGAGAAAAAGCTTAGGATATGAAATTTACGGTTTAAAGCCCAATTGTTACAGTTAATATTATGATGTCAGGCCGTGGTTTTTACCCACTGAATAGATTTTGTTCGCAAATATACAAATTTAATTTCTTAATTTCCAAATTTATAATGACTTTTCTTCAAAAATCCAATAATTTGCGTTATTTATATCAAACTGATTAATTATCTTTGCATAAAATAAAAATCAGCGATGGAAACTCAGAAATATCCTATAGGAATACAGACTTTCTCTTCAATAAT
>CAMWXH010000010.1 GCA_947178165.1 uncultured Porphyromonadaceae bacterium
GGATGCACTGACGTACATCCCTGAATTTTTATATTTTTATAAATACTTCTTTTCCCTTTTAGGGCATTTCATTTCTTGGGTGACTTTTTGATATAATCCACAAGCCACTCGCCAATCTCCTTGGTTCCATATTTTTCTCCCCCTTCAACCTGAATTTCGGGAGTGCGGACATTGGCATCGAGTGAAGCATCTACAGCCTCTCTGATCAAAGCTCCCTCCTCCTTAAGATCGAAATATTCAAAGAGCATTGCAACAGAAAGCACCTGTGCCAAGGGATTGGCAATGTTCAGCCCTTTTGCCTGAGGCCAGGAGCCATGTATAGGTTCAAACACCGGAGTGCTCTCCCCCGTTGAGGCAGAAGGCAACAATCCCATCGAGCCGCTGATTACGGACCCTTCATCCGTAAGTATATCGCCGAATGTGTTTTCAGTGACCATGACATCGAAGAATGTCGGCTCTTGAATCATTCGCATGGCGGCATTATCCACATACATGTAATCTGTCTTGACCTCCGGATATGATGATTCCATCTCCTGTGCAATCTTTCTCCAAAGACGGCTCGATGCAAGCACGTTAGCTTTATCCACTACGGTGAGATGCTTATTGCGTTTCACTGCATATTCAAAGCCGACTTTCAGGATTCGTTCAATCTCAGGACGAGTATAATAGTTAGTGTCGAAAGCTTTTTCGTCATCCTGATATTTCTCGCCGAAATACATGCCTCCGGTAAGCTCACGGATACAGATGAAATCCGCTCCCTCCACGAGTTCTGCCCGGAGAGGCGATTTGTGAATAAGGCATTTGAAGGTCTGAACCGGACGGATATTGGCATAGAGACCCAGCTTCTTACGCATTGCAAGAAGTCCTTGCTCGGGACGCACTTTGGCTGTCGGGTCATTGTCAAACTTCGGGTCGCCGACAGCAGAGAAGAGCACGGCATCGGCGTTTCGGCATATCTCGTATGTGGATTCCGGGAAGGGGTCTCCAACCTTATCAATTGCATCTGCTCCGCAGATTGCATATTCGTAACTCACTTTATGTCCGAATTTCTCGCACACTGCCGTCATCACATCAACTCCGACCGCAGAGATCTCCGGCCCGATTCCATCGCCGGGAAGGACTGCAATTTTAAAATCCATATCTTGTTTAATTTATTTTATTCTCCATCAGGTTGAGCATCTTTATCGTGGCCTTGATTGCCGCCTCTGTCTGGTCAGCATCAAGTCCTCGGGTGCGGTAGGTTTTCTCTTCCCATAGCCAAGTGATGCATGTTTGCACTAACGCATCGGTCCTTCCTCCGGGGGGTATGCTCACGGTATAATTGGAAAGATGCGGAAAACGCCTGTCAAGCTTCTCCTTATAGATCTTCTTTACGGCGCGCATAATCGCATCGAATTGTCCGCTGCCCGAAGCGCTCTCCTCATAAACCTCCCCATTGATGCGGAGTTTGATTGAGGCATGGGGCTCAAGGCCGTATGCGGTGCTTACCATATAGCTCACAAGGATAACGCGCTCCTCATAGTCGGTATTGTTTAGCACATCAGCCACGATATATGGGAGATCCTCTTGGGTCACTACCTCCTTCTTATCGCCTAACTCTATTATGCGATGAGTCACCATCTTTGTCTGTTCGGGCGACAGCTCAAGTCCCAACTCTTCAAGATTGCGGAGTATGTTCGCCTTTCCGCTGTTTTTGCCAAGTGCATACTCCCGCTTTCTTCCGAAACGCTCGGGAAGAAGGTCGTTATAATATAGCTTGGCTTTATTGTCGCCATCGGCATGCACGCCTGCTACCTGAGTGAATACGCTCTCGCCGGTGATAGGGCGGTTTGGCGGAATGGGAATCCCTGAATAATTCTCCACAAGGCGGCTCACATCATTTAAGCGGCTTTCTACAATCCCGGTCTTTGCATTAAACTGATCCTTGAGAATGGCCTGCACGCTCGCAAGCGGAGCATTCCCGGCCCTTTCGCCAAGACCGTTGACTGCCGTATGAATCCCACTGCATCCCCCCAACACAGCGGCCAAGACATTTGATATGGCCAAATCGTAATCATTATGGGCGTGGAAATCAAAATGCAGGTCGGGATATTTCTTAACCATCTTCCTTATAAAAAGAAGAAGTTCAAGAGGGTTGAGGATGCCGAGAGTATCGGGAAGCATAAAACGTTTTATGCCGCAATCTTTCAAAGAATCGATCATTGAATAGACATAATCGGGAGAATTTTTTATCCCGTTGCTCCAGTCTTCCAGATAAACGTTGACCCCTATGCCCATTTCGCGAGCCATCTTGATATTGCGCTTTATATCCTCGAAATGCTCTTCAGGCTTTTTCTTTAGCTGGTTTTCGCAATGATTCCTCGAACCCTTGCAGAGAAGATTAATGTTTCTTGCTCCGCATTCCTGAATCCATTGAAGCGAAACGCCGTCATCAACAAAACCAAGCACCTCCACCCTATCCAGATACCCGGCACGGGCGGCCCACCTGCATATTCGGCTCACCGCATCTTTCTCCCCTTCGGAGACACGTGCAGAGGCAACTTCAATCCTGTCGATATTAAGATCTTGCAAAAGGGCGCGAGCAATCATAAGCTTCTCCTGGGGGACAAAGCTGACGCCGCTCGTCTGCTCTCCATCCCGGAGAGTGGTATCCATTATCTCTATTTCTCTCGAATAGCTCATAATCCGGCTGTCTCGAACGCCTCGGTCTTTTCCTTGTTTTCAAGGAGGAAATCGATATCGTCGAGTGCATTCATCAGACAATATTTCTTATATCCGTTTATCTCGAAATTCTCACTTCTTCCTGTGGCGCAATTTGTCACCTTCTGTTCCGGAAGATTCACCTCAACCTCCATCGAGGGATTCTCTTTTATCGATTTGAAAAGCTCGGCAAGGAAATCCTCGCTCACCACAACAGGAAGCACAAAGTTGTTCAATTCATTATTCTTATGGATATCAGCAAAGAAACTGCTGATAACCACCCGGAATCCGTAACCGGCAATCGCCCAGGCGGCATGCTCGCGGCTCGATCCGCTGCCGAAATTCTTTCCGGCAACCAAAATCTCACCCGAATATGTGGGATCGTTAAGGACAAAGTCTTTGTTGACTGTTCCATCCGGGTTGAAACGCCAGTCGCGGAAAAGATTCTCCCCGAAGAAGCTCTCTTCGCGCGTGGTGGCCTTAAGGAACCGGGCAGGTATAATCTGGTCGGTGTCGATATTTTCAAGAGGGAGAGGAACACATCGGCTTCTGATGATATCGAATTTCTGTTTCATGTCAATTTGGGATTAAAGTGTCCTGGGATCTGTGATTTTTCCTGTCACAGCCGCGGCGGCTGCTGTAAGCGGACTGGCAAGAATTGTTCTTGCCCCGGGCCCTTGCCGCCCTTCGAAATTACGGTTTGAAGTAGAGACTGCGAGCTTGCCGGCCGGAATCTTATCATCATTCATGGCCAGGCATGCCGAGCAACCGGGCTGACGAATTTCAAATCCGGCCCGTTCAAAGAATTTATCAAGGCCTTCGCGCTTCAGCTGGTCATATACCATCCAAGAGCCGGGTACAAGCCACGCAGTTACGTCGGGATGTTTCTTCCTTCCGTTCACTATTGATGCAAAGGCATAGAAATCCTCTATGCGTCCGTTGGTGCATGCACCCAAGAAAACGTAATCCACCGGTGTTCCGAGCAGCTCCTGCCCCGGTTCGAATCCCATATATTCAAGGCTCTTGATAAAGGATTCCCTCCCCTCTTCGGGAATGGTATCGAGCTGCGGAATGGAATCTGTTATTCCCATCCCCATCCCGGGATTAGTACCGTATGTCACCATCGGCTCTATATCTTCAGCCCGGAAAGTCAATTCCTTGTCAAAAACGGCATCTTCTCCGCTCTTAAGGGTTTTCCAATATTCCACAGCCTTATCCCAGTCTTCCCCTTTGGGAGCATATTCCCTATCTTTCAGATATTCGAATGTCTTTTCATCGGGGGCAATGAACCCGCCACGGGCACCCATCTCTATCGAAAGATTACAGAGGGTGAGACGCCCTTCCATTGAAAGATCACGCACCGCTTCTCCGGCATATTCCACAAAATAGCCCGTTGCTCCCGATGTTGTCAGCTTTGACATGAGGTAAAGGGCCATATCCTTTGCTGTTACACCCTTAGCCAACTTACCCTCGACGTTGATTCGCATGGATTTAGGCTTCTGCTGCAGAATGCACTGGGAGGCCATCACCATCTCTACCTCCGATGTGCCGATGCCGAAAGCCACGGCTCCCATAGCCCCGTGAGTGGATGTGTGCGAGTCGCCGCAAACAATTGTCATTCCCGGCAGTGATAGTCCTCGTTCGGGTCCCACCACGTGGATGATGCCGTTCTTTGGGTGAAGCATTCCGAAATGTTCAAGGCCGAATTCCTTGGCATTTTTCTCAAGTGTGTCAACTTGCTCCCGGCTCACCTTATCCTCAATCGGCTTATCCTGATCATGGGTCGGAGTGTTATGGTCGGGCATGCAGAAAATCTTTTCAGGACGAAAACACTTGATCCCTCTTCTGCGAAGCCCCTCGAAAGCCTGAGGCGAGGTCACCTCGTGGCAATAGAGACGGTCAATGTATAATTGTGTGGGGCCGTCGGTCACATTCTGAACCACGTGGGCATCCCATATCTTGTCAAATAATGTATTCATCAGTTATTGAATTTGTTTATGCAATCTATATATGCCTCTACCGAAGCCGCCACAATATCCGTGTTTGCTCCGAATCCATAATACACGTGTCCGTCATGCTCGACCTGCATGTGAACCTTTCCAACATCATCGCTCCCTTTGTTGATGGCCTGTATGGTGAATTCCTTAAGGGTCATCTTCCGGTTGATTATCTTCTTCAAAGCCTTGATCGCAGCATCTACCGGGCCATTGCCGCTCGCAGAGTCCTCAAAGCTCTCTCCGGCAATGTTCAGCCCCAAACTTGCCACCGAACGCACTCCCACTCCGCTCGTGACCTGAAGATATTCAAGCTTTATGCGGTGGTTCTGTGTCCGGTCTGCACCTGCAAGCAGCAATATGTCGTCGTCATTTATATCTTTCTTCTTATCAGCAAGCTTCAGGAAGTCTTGATATATCTTGTCGAGCTTCTCCTGATTCAGTTCCACTCCAAGGGCATTCAGCCTGCTCTTAAGCGCGGCGCGTCCGCTCCTTGCAGTAAGCACGATTGAATTATCATCAATCCCCACGTCGTGAGGATCAATAATCTCGTAGGTCTGCACATTTTTCAATACTCCATCCTGATGTATTCCGGATGAATGGGCGAATGCGTTACGCCCAACAATAGCCTTGTTAGGCTGAACGGGCATATTCATCAGCGATGAGACCATCCGGCTTGCCGGATAGATCTTCTGAGTGTTTATATTGGTTTCAATCTTTATATCCTTATGGCATTTTATAATCATCGCCACCTCTTCAAGCGAGGTGTTTCCTGCCCGCTCACCGATACCGTTGATAGTCACCTCAACCTGTCGCGCACCGTTGAGCACTCCTGCCATAGTGTTGGCAGTCGCCATACCAAGGTCGTTATGGCAATGAGTGGAAATGATAGCTTTTTCTATGCCATTGACATTCTCCATAAGGTAACGTATCTTGTCGCCATATTCGCCGGGCAGGCAGTAGCCGGTAGTGTCGGGGATATTCACAACAGTGGCTCCGGCACGGATCACCGCCTCGACCACTCGGGCAAGATATTCATTATCTGTGCGGCCTGCATCCTCGGCGTAAAACTCAACATCCTCAACGAACCGCTTGGCATATTTCACACACGCAATGGCACGTTCCAGAATCTCTTCACGAGTTGAATTGAATTTATATTTTATATGTGAGTCGGAGGTGCCGATACCTGTATGGATTCTCTTTCGCTTGGCATATTTCAAGGCTTCGGCGGCAACCTCGATATCTTTCTCTACAGCCCGTGTAAGCGCGCAGATTGTGGGCCACGTCACAGCTTTTGAAATTTCTATTACCGAATTGAAATCTCCGGGACTCGAGATAGGGAAACCTGCCTCTATCACATCCACTCCCAACGCTTCCAACTGACGCGCAACCTGTATCTTCTCCACAGTGTTGAGCTGACAGCCCGGCACCTGCTCGCCATCACGGAGCGTGGTGTCGAAAATATACAATCTATCATTCATGGGCTTCTACCTTTTGATTCTTACCTGAATACAAGCAATATATAAAGACTCTGCTGATGCAACCGACCTATTGACCTTATCTAATGCAATGCAGGGTTGATTTACCTTAATACCTTCGAGTGAAGTGCAATTCACTCGGAAATGAGTGTGCAAAGATAGCGAATATTTCTGTTATTAAAAAATTATTTGTCAGATTTTTCTTATTTTATGCATTTGTCTTGCATTTTGCTCTTGCAAGCCATATAATAATTGCGGACGCACCAGGGTGTATATATAATTGCGGACGCAACGAGGTGTATGAATAATTGCGGACGCACCGGGGTGCGTCCCTACAGCGAAGCCTATCATTTTGATATGTAGGGACGCACCCAAGGTGCGTCCGCAAAATTCTTTATAGAGGATATTCTTTAAAAACTATTATAGTGGGTACTCATCAAAGGCATATAGGATAGTTGAAAGGTAGCGTTCCCCCGTATCAGGCAACAGGGCTACGATCATCTTCCCTTCATTCTCCGGCTTCTTAGCCTCCTTTAACGCCGCGGCCAACGCCGCTCCCGATGAAATGCCAACCAACAGCCCCTCCTTCTGCGCAAGCATGCGAGAGGCGAGTATGGCTTCATCATCCGTTATCTTTACCACTTCATCCACAGCATCAGGATGAAAATTTCCGGGCACAAATCCAGCTCCTATCCCCTGAATCTTATGTGGGCCGGCTTTCTCGCCCGACAGCACGGCTGATGTGGCCGGCTCAACCCCAATACTTCTTATCTCAGGATTATGAGCTTTCAATGTTTCGGAGGTGCCACTCAACGTGCCGCCGGTACCCACTCCTGCCACAAATATATCAACCCTCCCATCCGTATCTCTCCATATCTCCTCTCCCGTTGTGCGACGGTGAGCGGCAGGATTAGCAGGATTCTCGAATTGCTGAAGGATTATAGCCCCCGGCGTTTCATCTCTTAATTGCTCCGCCTTGGCAATCGCACCTTTCATGCCCTCGCTTCCGGGAGTGAGCACAAGAGTGGCACCTAATGCCTTCAGAAGGTTCTGTCGCTCAACGCTCATTGTCTCAGGCATGGTGAGGATAAGTTTATATCCCTTTACAGATGCGACCCACGCAAGGCCGATTCCGGTGTTGCCGCTTGTCGGCTCTATGGTTACTCCACCCGGTTGCAGGAGACCTCTCTTTTCAGCATCCTCTATCATGGCAAAGGCAACCCTGTCTTTCACGCTTCCCCCGGGATTGAATGATTCAATCTTCACTATCACACGTGCCTTCAATCCTTCCATCTCCTCTATGCGCTTCACTTCAAGGAGCGGGGTGTTGCCAATCAGTTCGGTTAAACTCTCACATATTTTTTTCATAGTCGAAGGGTAAATTTTTCACAAAGATAATATTTCTTCTGTCTATATAACATCTTTTATTGAATTTTTTTAATCCAATTTAAAAAAAAGTGCGCCGGCTTCACCGACGCACTCCTCATTCTCATACTATTAACTATATTTACCTAATATGAATTATATGAATTCCGATTATTTATCTGATCTGAATCTTTTTGGATTTCTTACCCTTAACCACGATATAGATGCCGGGGCCGGGATTAGTCACCTTCACGCCCTGGAGATTATAAATCTCAGCAGGTGCATTCTCGTCAGAATAGATAGTTCCTACAGCAGAAGCTGAACATTGGTGAGTGGATGATGTGAAGTTACGGTTTCCAGTTCCTTTATAGATATTGTTATGAACAGGTGTTACATCATTGGTCTGGTCACCTTGTCCATTATTGAACACCACACCTGTCGTACCAGCGGGAAGTTCGAAATAATAATGCCCACAACTGTGCTGTTTCATATCAACACCAGGCCATCCATTATTATTTGATCCATCCCAATAGTGGATTTTTACAGTGCCCCAGTTAGTCTGAGAGTTATCGTAGTAAACCACGAAGTCGCCATCAGGTTCATCGTTGTTTCCGCCAAGGCTCTTGGTGAATGTAACGTTACCGGTTTTTACAGTGCCCTCGCTGTTAGTAGCCGACCAGCTTACGGTAACGGAATCACCGTCGCTCATACCCTCTCCGATTTTGAATTCTGCTGTATTTGAGAAATTCTGCTGAGCGCCGTTGCCAATCTTATACCAAGCTGAAACGGCATTCTTCGCAGTGGCTGTAACAGTTATCACATCTTCAGAGAAGTTCCCTCCATTGGGAGAGAATGTAACTGAAGCTTGCGGAGTAGTAACAACGTTTTCAATCCTTGTAGCGGTAGTTCCACCGTCATACTCATAATAAACGTCTCCATCTATGCCTGTAATATCACTTGTCTGCTGTCCATTATTATTGAATATAACATTCACCTTATCTAGGCCATCCATAGTGAAACCATAGTAGGTGTCATCACCCAAGGTTACGGCGTCTCCAGTGTTAATAGCTTTACCGGGCCAACCTCCATACACTTCAACTTTTTTACCACTTTGATCACCCCACGCATAGATATTTCCTCCATTAGGAGCTTTTACATAGACAGTGATAACAGCATTCGGGTCAACCTTCTTATATGTCACAGAGCCGGTTTTCTCCTTACCTTCATCATTTGTGGCACCCCAATTAACAGTTACAGTCTCACCATAGTTCATGCCGTTGCCCACGGTGAATGTGCTTGTGCGGTTAGAGGGCGAAAGATTAACTCGGCTCTGGCCTGCAACCTGATACCATCCGCTTACAGATGCATCAGAAAGTTTGACAGTTACGCTCTGAGTCTCTGTTTTAAACACACCACCTGCCGGAGAGAAACTAACCGATGCTACAGCCGGACCTGGGGCATCCTCTTTAGTGTAATACTCTGTTGTACCGGGATCAGCGAATGAAACAGATCCACCATGTGCCACCGGAGAAGTTGTATAAATGAATTTTCCATCTTCACCAACTTTACCACCGGTCCAATCTTTTACAAGGACGCGGAGCTGACCCTTATTTTTAGGAGCATTTACTGTAATTGTACCACCTCCCTGATATGTCTGTCCTGTTACGAGGTCAGTGTAAGTTCCTGCGGGAACATTGGAGAATGTTGCGCCACCATTCACGGCTACAAGAGCGTATGAATCCTTGTATGCACGTTTGAAAGCCCAGCCTCCGTTTGCTGAACAACCATCCCAAGTATATTGACCTTTGCGAAGGGCAGGAACAGCCTGACGGATAAGGTTCAAACGACGGATATGCTGAGACAAGTCACCGTTTAGAGTCTTAGCCACATTACCTGAAACCTCTTCTATTTTTCCAAAGTCACTGGCCTTTACCGTACCTTTAAGATATTCACCAAAGTATGCACGACCTGAATTTATTAATGCAAGACCCGGACCTTCATCTATGATCTTACCCTTTTGAAATTCAACCTCTGAACCATAGTAAAGACATGGGATACCCCGGAATGTAAACATCATTGAGAGGTTCTCAGCCCATTGTTCCGTTCCTCCATCAAAACGCTTATTATCATTTGGCTGTGGTGCATAGTCATGTGAATCCACATAAACAACATTCCATGATGCATCATTATAGAAATGGTCGCCCTGCTTTGCAATATTTACTGCCTGATTAGCATCAGTGAAATTATAATGCATTGGGAAATCGATTACATTAAAACCGGATGCCTGTGAATAATCCGGCTCATGCCACGCTCCATTCTGCATGAATACATTCTTGGAATTATGAACCGTGCCAGGATCTTTCTCACAAGTAAGCATGTTTCCAAGAGGAGAGGCCCCTTCTTTCACAAACTGACCAGCCCACCACTCAGGAGTAAACGATTTCCATTCGTTAACTAAAGCAGGATCAGACTTCCATGTATAATAATGACTCGAAAGGACATGCTGTCCACGATAGATCACCTCTCCAAAACGAGAGCAACATTCACCAAACATATAAAAAGGTGTGTCTCCGCCATTTAGACGATTCCTCTTTCCATCAGCGGTTTCAGAGAACTCAATGAATTTGGGAATGAATGCTGAATTGAAAGTCAACGGAGCAATATGGCCGGTTGTATCAATACGGAAACCATCTACGCCCAATTTTATAAACTCCTCATAACAGCTTACAACATAATTCACCACATCCATATTCTCTGTATTGAGGTCAACACAGTCTCCTGCAATCTGACCCCACCAACGGTTAGGCAAGTCCCAGTTCCACCCTGTTCCAACATGATGAAAATAGTTCTTATTGTCATGATTCTGACCATCGGTATTCTTCAAATATTTAAAACGCTCTGAATACTGAGTCTTCGCGCCATCGTTGGGAAGATCCCAATAAGACAATCCACCTAATTTTTCTTCATCAGGAATTAAACAAGATTCTATATCTGCCTGATTAACTATGTTCTGATCACGGTCAAAAAGATGACAAAGAGTATTCTCACCGAAGTTTCCAGTGTGCTGGAGGACTATATCCAGAATAATCTTTATTCCCTTAGCGTGTGCTTCATCAATAAGCTTCTTGAAATCCACATCTTCAGATGAACCCCACTCCTTGCGACTTTCATAACGAAGGTCAACTTTGGAGAAGTCCATTGCATGATAGCCATGATAATCAAAGCCTGATGCATTCTGCACAACCGGAGTAATCCAGATTGCAGTGAAACCGAGAGCTTTGATATAATCAAGTTTCTCAATAAGACCGGCAAAATCACCTCGCCATGCAGGGTCATTGTTTTTTTTCTGATTTTCTACGCCATCCCAGCAAAGAACATTGTTTTTGGGATCACCGTCATAGAAACGGGTAGTCATAGCGAAATAAATCGTTTCGTCGCGGAAGTCAGTACGGTTTGCCTCAAAATTTGCGTCTGCATAACTTGCCAACGGTGTTAAAGCACAACCTCCAAGAACCGCCGCTGCGATCCATTTACTGTAAAGTTGCATAAGTTATTGTTTTAATTTAGATAAGCCAAATCCGTTTTTAACGGATCTATATATTTGGTGACAAAATTAATCTTTTATATGCTTCTTTAACACATCAACACTTATGTTTTAAAACATATTTATCAAACATGTTTTAATAAACATTTACTATTCAATTACTTATACTTTATTGAATTTACGTTACTTAAAAATTAAAATATTAGCTTTGCTTGATAACTCCATAATTTATACCTTTGTCGTGAGATAAAATTTTGTTTTAGGTTTTAAGGCTTTCCTTAAATCATTTAGGCTTAACTTAAATTTATGAATCATTTACGCAAAATACTTTGCGGCGCTACTATTGCTTCATCTGCAATGGCATCGTTAGCCGCCACGTTTGTAGGCGACCGCACTGACTTCCGCGATGAGACAATCTATTTCGCGATGACTACCCGTTTCTATGACGGAGACCCCGACAATAACGTGTATTGCTGGGATGGAATCAAAAACGTGAACGACCCTGAATGGCGCGGTGATTTCCAAGGGTTAATCGATAAGCTTGATTATATCAAGGCACTCGGTTTCACTGCCGTATGGATCACCCCGGTTGTAGAGAATGCATCGGGGCTGGATTATCATGGCTATCACGCAATGGACTTCGGAAAGATCGACCATCGTTATGTGAAGAAATCGGCTACCGCCGAGGATGCTGATGTTGCGTTCAAGACCCTTATAGATGAGGTTCACAAGCGCGACATGAAGCTTATACTTGACATTGTGATCCAGCACACGGGCAACTTTGGTGAAACGAAGCTTGCTCCTATGTTCAAGAAGGACTATACAAAGGATTTGGCAAACATCGAGGAGTCGATGATTCCTCTGACCAAGAGCACCGGAGGCATCCTTCCGGATAATTATGCCAAGCTTCAGCCTGCAGCCCAGTATGCCGCACGTCTGGATAATATGAAGAACACCGACTGGAATAACAATGATATCCATAATTATTACCATCATAAGGCTTGGTTCGATTGGGACGATCCCTCTCGCTGGTGGGGACAGATTGCCGGCGACTGCGTTGACCTCAACACAGAGCACCCGGGAGTTTCGCAATATATAGTGGATTGCTACTCACGTCTCATAAAAATGGGGCTCGACGGTTTCCGCATCGATACGGCAGGCCATATTCCGCGTCTGGCCTTCAATAAAAACTTCATTCCGCAGTTCATCGCCGCTTCTGAAACCCCGGAGGCTAAAAAGAACCGCGGCAACAATCCTTTCTTCATGTATGGTGAGGTTTGCGCGCGTTCGATGGAGGTGATCTATCGCGGCGAGAACTACAACTGTTCCCCCTGTTACTACACATGGAAAGAGAGCAAGGATTACCCATGGGATAATGATCCTAAATCTTGGGATTCGGTGGTGGCAATTCCGACTCAGACCGAGGGTTCGCAGGATTATGAGACCGTGAGCGGACACACCAACTGGGAGTCTTGCCATAAGTCTGCAAAAGATGACCTGGGTCACGCTTCATCTATCCTGAAGAAGAGCAATAACCATAAGCTTAACGGCAATGAGTATCACGCTCCCGACCATTCTCAACACTCCGGCCTGAATGTGATTGACTTCGCTATGCACTGGAACTTCAATTCTGCTTCAGGGGCATACGGCGTGCGCACCCAAGATGACCTCTATAATGATGCAACCTATAATGTGGTTTATGTGGATTCTCACGACTACGCCCCCGACAGCAACTACCGTTTCAAAGGGGATCAAGGCACCTGGGCAGAGAACCTTTCGCTGATGTTCACTTTCCGTGGCATCCCCTGCCTCTATTATGGCTCTGAGGTTGAGTTCCAGAAAGGGAAGGATATTGACAAGGGCGCGGTGCTTGCCCTCAAGGAGACCGGGCGCGCCTATTTTGGCGGATATATCGAGGGTGACGTAAATGTAAAAGACTTTGCTGAATATGACGGAGCCACAGGCAATATGGCCTCCACCCTCTCCTATCCTCTTGCCCTGCACATCCAGCGTCTAAACAAGATACGCGCCGCTGTTCCGGCTCTCCGCAAGGGTCAGTATAGCAATGACGGCTGTTCGGGGAAGATGGCTTTCAAACGTCGTTACACCGATGATAAGGTTGACTCATACGCGCTCGTTACAATATCAGGCGATGCCACTTTCACCGGAGTGTTGAACGGCCGTTATGTTGATGCCGTTACAGGCGATGTGCAGAACGTTACCGACGGTAAGCTTACAGCCAAATGCTCAGGCAAGGGTAACATCCGGGTATATGTGCTCGACACTGCGAAAACCAAAGCTCCCGGCAAGATAGGTGATGATGGCAAATATATCTACTCCACCTCTTCTGTTGCCGGAAATTGGGTGGAATGGCCTGATGAGACAATGCCCGACGAGACATGGACCGTCAAGCCTAACGGCGGAGGCGGAAGCAATGGGCCTGTTGAAGAGCCGGAAAACCCGATTGCACCTGCTATGGCCGAGGGTGAACAGGCTGTGTTCTTTGAAGCTGACAATGGCTGGAAAGGGGTGAATGTCTATGTATGGGATGGCGGCAAGAAATATGCCGGCGACTGGTCAGGAACTTCTATGACCTATCTTGGAAACCATATCTATAAGTGGACTTATACAGGGAGTGGCAAGATTCCTGATAGTGCAGGAGTGATATTCTCTTCAGCCGGTTCACAGACTGCCGACCTTGTTTGGAAGAATGGTGGCTACTACACTTTCTCCGGCTATCAGAAAACCATCGAAGGTGCCGGCGAAATCGAAGATGATCCGGTGATTGACCCGGAACCGGGTGAGCCTGTGACTTATACGGCTTATTTCGATAACAGTGTCTCTAACTGGAGTCAGGTGAAAGCTTGGGCATGGGATGTAAACAACGGCAATAAGAACTATACCGGCGGAACATGGCCCGGCCAAGATATCAATTTTGATAACCAGTCAGGATATCATAAATTCTCTTGCACCGTTTCCGATGCCAACCCGAAGATGATGATTATCTTCAACAATGGCTCCCTAAAGACTGCAGACCTTGATTTCGTGAACAATGGTATCTATACGGTTTCGGGCTTCACAGGTAAAACATACGGAAGCACGGGCATTGCAAATGTGAATCTTGACGGAATCAACGTGAGTGCTTACAATGGGCGCCTTCAGATCCTTTCTGACAGAGCCGTCACCTTGACAGTGACACGCGTTGACGGCATGACACTGAATGTAACCGTTCAGGAAGGTGTCAATACAATAGAGCTTCCCAAGGGACTATATATTGTTGCCGGAAAGAAGGTAATATTATAATGCCATTAACCGTTGTAGGGTCGCGACAGGTCGCGACCCTACAATGGTTAATGTAAACCCCGGGTTACGAACCCGGGGAATTCAATTTTCTGAGTGCTTCCTCAAGGGAGGCGCCCTTGGCAAGAGAGAGTTTCGACCTCAGCCTCCATCGCGCTTGCTTCACCGATTCAGGACGGATCCCCATTGTGGAGGCTATCATCTTGTTATCCATACCGGTCACTATATATGACGCTAATCTTACATCCGGCTCCGTAATGGCCGGATTTTTCTCTTTTAATCTCACTGCAAATTCAGGATGCACCGATGAAAAGGAGTCGATAAACGTTTCGCGTTCAGTGCTCTTGGCCTTATGAGTATGGATTGCACTGGCAATCTCGCGCGACTGTGCCGATGCTCCATTGTTATCGTTCATTTCCACCACAGCCTTCCCGACGGTAGAGAGTATGCGGTCGGTTTCATCCATTACTATCTGGGTAGCCACAAGCTTTCGGGCAATCTTCTCCTTCTCCGCACTCATCTCGCGGCTCTGATGACGAAGCCTCTTGATTCTCTTTCGAACAAAGAAAGCACCGATTCCAATAAGGATAAACAGTCCGAAACCTATGCACACCAATCTCAGCTGCCATCGGCTCTTTGCAAGCTCCGCTTCCAGACGATGCATGGAGAGGACACGATCGGTCTCGATATCCTTTATGGCTTCAGGTTCATTGGCATTCCCTATCTCATCGGTGAGTTCCACAGCTTCTATCAATGACTTGTAAGCCTTCAGCGTATCCCCTGAGGCTGACAATGCATCTGCCTGCGCATATAAGGCAACCGCATAGTCGTTGGCATTATCATCGGCCAACGCCTTATCAACCGCCATTTTGGCGTGGCTTACGGCCCCTCGTATATCCCCTTCGTTCAACAGAGCATTCGACATAAAGGTCTCTATAAGCGAATTGCTACGTTCCCCCTTCATTGCATAGAGCGAATCGAGGGCATCTCTGACTTGACCATCTATATAAAGGTTATGAAGCACATTCTCCATCATCGTCGAGTCACTGCGGATAATCGGATCCTTCCGCATCTCCTCCAAAATTGAAACCCCTTTTACGGTGTCGCGCAAGATAAAGGAGACTGTGGCAAGATTGAGCCTGTTAAGCGAAGCTATCTTTCCCATACCGTTGGCCCTGCAGAGGGAATCTGCCTCCTCATAGAGTTTAATGGCACTGCGTGGATCGCGCACATTCTTCATTAGGTTCCCTAAGTTGACAAGTGAATGGGCGGTCATTATGTCATCACCCTTACTTCGGAAATATTCGAGAAGTCCGTTTAACCTTTCATACTCATCCACATCTCTCCGCTCTCCATCAGGAGCCAGCGCAAGGACACGGTTATATAGATAGGGATTAGACGATGAATCAACTTCTGCAAGAAGCCTATTTATCCCATCTGCATATCTCTCCTCATCCCCCGTATATATGGAATAATAAGTTGCAAAGTAGGAAATCCTGTCGGCAAGCAATGCTTCCTTTCCCGAATCACGGCTTATCTTTTTCAGGGAATCTATCCTTAAGCCAATCTCCTCTGCAGGCTCGCGCAAATAGAACATCCTGTCGATCTTCTGAGAGAGCGAATCGATTTCACTATTCACGGCCGGCCAGCGGAAAGGGGCGCTGTCGGAGCTGTGTGAACAAGATGGAAGAGTGATTGCCAATATCGGCAATAGTCCTAAAATAAGAATTAACGGGGTTGAAATATACTTTTTCATAACTCAAAATTAGGAACAATCTCAATTTTACACAAGACGAGTTTTAGAATTACCGCGATGAAATCCTGCAAATAGACTTATAATAGACTGTTTTTATAATAGACTTTAATAGACCCTTTTTGAAAAATATACCATAAGAAAGGCTATTAAGAGTCTATTTGAAAAAATAGGCCTCTCCTCTCTTATCCCAATTGGATTCTTTAAAATAACTTTGCATAGCCTTTCCATTTACAATAATTGCTTAACTAAATAAATTCATATTGGCACTTTAAGCCATAACATCATTTTCACGATGAAAAAAATTTTATCTCTCGTCGCGGCCGCCATCTTTGCATTCAATGCATCGGCTATGATTTACCAATGCGACAAATTCAACACGACAAAACAGACATGCCGGCTTATCGGATGGAGTGGAAACCAGCCAACATCGGGCAAACTGCGTCTCCCAGCCTCCTACACCCACTCCGATGGTGTAACCTACATCATAACTGCCGTTGAAGAACATGCCCTCGACAATCTTACAGATGTGACTGAGATTACAATACCAGCAGGATACAAGCAGATAGGCAATGTAAAGGATACTAATACCGTTAGCGCCACGACCCAAAATTTTAACAATTGCCCCAACCTTAAACTTTTCAAAGTTGAGGATGGAGCCACTATCTTCGAAGCCACGGCAGATGGGGCGCTTTACACCAAAAGGAGAAAAGCCCTGCTTAACGTTCCGGCAAAATATGAAACAATCACCGGCTCATTCATTCTGCCTGATGAGTGCAAATATATCAGCCGAGACGCTTTTGCCGGCAACATCACGATCAAGACTCTTGGCTTGGCAAAGGATGTGGAGATATTTGATAACGGAGGTCTGAACCGAATGGAGAACCTCAAGGAGTTTCAGCTTATCCCCGCCTCTGAAACAAATCTTTCGCTGAAGTCGGGCATTTTGATATATAGACAGCGGGCCGTTGCGCTCGCACCTCATTCCGGCCAGATTGTAGCAACCCTCCCGGAAAGCGTGAATGAGATCTCTCCCTATGCTTTTTATAATGTTCAGTCGCTCACATCGCTCACTCTCCCCTACTCGCTAAAGAAAATCGGTGACAATGCCTTCGCTCTTTCCGGCCTTCATTCTCTTGCCATTCCATCAGGTGTGGAACAATACGGGAAAGAGATGGTGGCAAAATGCCCCAATCTCGAAACTGTCAAGTTTGAAAGCCGCCTGCCGATGATCTCAGACAGATTTGCCGAGAATTGCCCGAAACTTACAAAAATTGAATCCCCCTATCCGATTGTGAAGGTTGGCGAATCTGCTTTTAAAAACTGCCGCGAACTGAAAACGTTCCCTTTCCGAGGGGAGACTGTTTTCAGTGAGGATTCATCTTTCTATAATACGGGCATTGAAAAGGTGATTTTCGAAGAGTCTCAAATTACCGATCAATTCGCCGGCGAATATCTTTTTGCATACTGCCGGAATCTTACTGAGATTGACCTCTCCCGACTTATAATGGAATATGTGGATGCCGACCTGGCTATCGGGCCCGGATATGCGGCGAATTGCATGCAGCTTAAGAAAGTTAAATTCGGAGATTACGCCGGATTCTGGCATTACAACACATCCGACCGCCCCACTCCTCCGGCTTTCGGCTATTCATGCGTGGTTGATACCATTTACCTATCCACAACCAGCACTGTTGTCAGCCCTCAGTTCATATATTCTACCTATAACGGTCAACAACATTTCACCCCTAAAGTGTATGCCACTACAACCAAGAACTACGGCTACGCCAATGTGCCGAACTCTCTGCCGATCGGCAAGATGTTCTCTGCCGGAAACGGAGCAACTGTCGCTCCGTTGATATATCTCGACGCATACGTTGTCGCCTCTCCTTCATGGCCTGATTATATTGACTATGTGGTGCCCGATGCAACCTATTTCATTCCCGGAGGAACCTTACACAATTATACGCTCGCAACTGAGAAGGGGAATAAGGTTTATGAAATGTTCGATATCTCTTTCACCAAGACATCTCAAAATGGTATAAAGGTAAAAGCGACCCCACGTTCGGGTGAAGGGATTGAGAAATTCCCTAAAGTTACTGACTTTGCCGCCATATTCAATGATGAAAAAACAGTATATGCAGGTGAAGATGGCATAATGGAATCGCCAATCTCGTTGGGGGCCATTTCTAAAGTTAGGCTATCATATAAAGTTGACGGAAATTATTTCCTCACCGATTATCCAAGCTCTCACTGGCTCTCCACTGGAATAGCATTATCCGAGAATGAAACCACCGCCAAAATGGAGGGGGGAACCATCCATTTCCCCACTACATCAGTATATCATATTTATTCTACCGATGGCAAGCTCCTCATGTCGGGAGAAGGTGAGCGGGCCGACCTTTCCACCCTCTCAGCAGGAATGGTTATTCTAAAATATTCCTCTTCTGATAACCATTCCGAGACACTTAAAATAAGATTATAAAAGTTTTCAAATCCCAAAATACACAATTTGATTATGAAAAAAAGCTTCATGCTATTCGCAGCCGCCACATTGGCTGCTTTCTCATCCAATGCACAAGTCAAAGAAGGCGATGTTGTAAATCTCACCGAAAATATGCTTGGTGATGTTATCGCAGTGGTCGAAAACACGGCCTATGTCACGGTCTATGCAAATCCTGATGCCATGCCGGCAGATGCGCTAGAGATAAAGGATTCATATTCTGTCAATGGCTATGACTGTCATCCGGCCGCCATAAAGCAATCCGGTTTCCGTGGTTGCGAAGAGCTTACTTCCGTAAAGGTATGCAGCCTCATCACCACTATACCGGGGTTTGCATTTGCAGATTGCAAAAAACTTCGCACATTCACTGAAGCCACACCGGGAAGTATCGAACTTGTCGGCAATTATGCTTTCTACAAGACCTATGCCCTCAATGAGATCAATTTGCCGAAATGCAGGACTGTGGTGGATTATGCCTTCAATCAATCAGGGGTTAAAAAGGTGAGTATGCCTGAGGTTCAGTATATTTATGCCGGTGGTTTCTATGAATGCAAAAGCCTTTCTGAATTTATCGGAGGGGAGAAACTGCGGGAAGTTGGTGGAGTGGCCTTCTGTAATGCCGGTCCCATGACTCAGATTACTCTTGGTCCTAATTTAACCAAAATCGGCAATACGGCTTTCGCTTATCTCCCGGCTCTAAAGGAAATTGTTATTCCTGAAAATGTGGAATCAGTAGGGATTGATGCTTTCAGAGGATTAGGTTTGGAACGAGTTTTCATCCTCTGCTCCAATTTTATGGATTTTTGCGATACCTCCTGTTTATTGCGCGACAAATCTTTAAAAGAGATCTATTGCAAAGAGGGTTTGAGCGTCGATATCAAAAATTATATCGAGACAGGGAGCGAACAGCACGAGCCTCAGTTCCTTGCATCGGATGCAATAATCAAGCCTTTGTCGGATATTGTAGAGATTAAGGAAACCTCCACTCCCGATTACTTCACGGCAATAGATAAGATTGATGATATCTCTTTCATTACTCTTTTTGACCCTGCAACCGGCAATTCAATTCCCAATATGGGCCCGGGATATCACATCACAGATAACACAGTAGGGATTCGATATTTTGTTGATAAAAAGAATCTGCTTCAATATACAACGAATGTGGAGCGTCCATCTGGAATCGAGACTGTTGAAACAACTTCTTCCTACGAAAATGAATCTCCCGTTTATTACGACCTCAATGGCCGCGAAGTGAAGAATCCCACTAACGGTATCTTCATAATCAAAACAAACGGTAAAACAAGTAAGGTGGTTTTATAAGTTTATAAGATTATAAGATATAAGCCGGTGTGTCGAATTTGACACACCGGCTTACTTTTACCCGGATGGCGAGGGTGCTGTCAGAATGGTTCGGATGGTAGGCGGTTGAGATTGAGGCTGAGGGAGCATACTCACGTATGTGACCGAAGCTGAAATCTCAACCAACGACCCAGACGGGCCGTTATGACACACCCTCACTACTCTTAGAATACAACCTTTGTATCACGGATGATATACACCCCTGCTGCGGGAAGCTCAACCACATTGCGTCCGGCATTTACGCGAACTGTGCGAACCACGCTGCCGTCAGCCTTATAAACAGTCTCGATGCTCTTTTCAGGTGAATAGATCACTATTGCATTGCCCTCTTTCACAACCTTGAAAGCCTTAACAGCCATCTCAGCCTCATCTACTACAGTCGGAATATATTCAACTCCGGGGAGGTCGGTCACGATGTCGCCTAAGCCTGCGGGAGAAGTTGCATAGAGTGTGAACGGAGCCACGTGAACCTCCTCTTCGCCTTCCTCAACCTGAGACTCTGCGGGACGGAAGGCTGATGCATCGCTATCAAGAATATAAGTGCCTTCAGTCGGGAGAGTGCGAGCTGAGTAAGTTGCGTGGATTGTGTAATCCTTGCCGGCAACGCTAATCTCTGCCGGAGTGGAGGGAACTGTGATATCGCCTGCCGTGAAGAGGGTCTTTCCATTGTTGACGGTGCGGATGATGTAAGGAACATTCGCTTTCATCTTATCCACGCTCTGGAGCGCTTCGCCACCTTCGGGGAGAGCATAAATGAGGTTACCTTCTGCAACTTCTGCCCCCTCTTCTGCGAGAGCCACAGCCATTTCATTGTTCGCTGCATCGCTGATTGCTTCAACATCGAAGGGAACCACGGTTGCTGTCCAATCGTTTGTCTCAACTTCGAGAGAGATCACTGCTCCATCTGTAAGGGTGAAAGCGTGAGGGATTGACAACGGATAACCCTGGATGAAGTTGATGTCGCTGTTCGCACTATACACACGGCCCTGACGGGTGATTACAGAACCATCGGGTTCAGTCTCTGTAATATTTTCCGACTTGGTGAGGATATAGTTGGCAGTTGCCGATGGAACCTCTACACCTTCGTCGAGAATGATCATACAGTTGGGGTTAACTCCGCTGAATGCCTTAGAGCTGAGAGCGCCTGCTTTTCTCTGCGATTTGCGGCGAACATCGCTCTTCGGATCTGCTGATGAAGCAAGGAGAGTGATTGTTGTCAGATTGTCACATCCTTCGAATGCACCGTCGCCGATTGAGGAAACACCTGTGAGAGTGATCTTCTCAAGAGATGAACAGCCTTCGAATGCGCCTGAGCCTATAGCACCAACTGTGGCGGGGATATCTACGCTCTGGAGCGAACCGCAACCGCTGAACATATTTGCACCAATCTCTGAAACTTCGGGAAGCACCACTGTAGTAAGGCTTTCCATATTCTTGAATGCACCTTCAGGAAGTTCGCCTTCAAGTGTGGAGAGGTCGAGTGTCTCAAGGTTAGGGAAGCATTCCTTAACCTGATCAAGGTCCTCGGAAGTCATGTTTCCTTCAAGGGAGATAGAGGTTACTGCGTGAGCTTCCTCCGGTTTGATTGAAGCGAGATCCTCTGAATTGATGGTTGCGCCATCAGTGGGAACGGCGAAGATATCGATATTCTTACCGACGTTGACAATCGAGAGCGTGTAGTAACCATCTTCATCTGCGAAGAGTTCTTCGTTACCCGACATCACGCGAGCTTCAAGACCTTCAGCGTGTGCTGTTGCGAAATCAACTTTGAAGCGTACCTCAGAATTTTCTGCCACGTCTCGGAGAACCGGGTTAAGGGCATCGGCAGTATCGAAGCTGCTGCCTTCTGTTGAAACCTCAGGCGCTGAGATTGCAAAGTTTGAAGAGGAGGAGCTGAATTTCACATCGTGAGTATAGAATACCTCAATGTTGTGGTGACCGGCTTTCTCTGCATTCTTGGCAGGATTATAGAAAGTAACGGGGATTGAACCGTCAGCGTTAGCCTGAATCTCTACACCATTGTCAAAGATCTTGCATTTTGTCTGAGGATTGGCGAGCATAAGCTTACCTTCAGTTGAAATGCTTTCAAGAGCCACGTTGTCACCGAGGAAGGATGCTATTGCTGATACGTCTGTTCCCTCTGTGGCCTTAACACGTGTTGGATCAAAGTTTACACTATATACAGGATTCTGAGAAAGGATGTTATAACCATGTTTTTTCCAGATATTACCGTAGTCCGCATTATTAAATGTTGTTTGATAAACACTGAGGTATTCTTGCGGAACAACCACTGTAATCTTTGAACCATCGATCTGATTATCTGAATTTCTGAAACCGAGGTCGTAACTTGCCATACCCGCATCCATATAAACGTTATTTGTTGTAGCTGCAGGATTAAAGTGGCTAACTACCATTCTTGGCGGCTGATTGTCAATACTAACTGTCGAAGGCTGACCGGGAATATATATAGTTGTTAGAGAGGAACAACCTTTGAATACCTGAGAACCTAATGGCCAGACATATTTAGGATTACCTGATGATGCATAAGTTCCAACTTGAATTCTATCAGTACCTAAGCTTAATGGAAGAGTAATTTCTTTAAGTTTTTCACAATTCTGAAATGCCGCGTCTGCAATTCGAGTTACACTGTTGGGGAGAATGATTTCCTCAACAACAGGCATAACCTGATTAGCTGCGCTGGGGTTATAAAGGAGGTTCGAAGGGATAAAATTCGCAATCTTATCATTATCACTTGTCGGAGTAAGAACATCCGCTACAATTGTAACCCCAGAAAGGTCGAGTTTTTTTATAGTCTTGGCAGCGAAATCTTGACGGAAGGCCAAAGAAAGGTCTTTGCTGTAAACCTCACCGGTCACAATTACAGTTGATGCAACGGATTCTTTTGTGACCGCTTTGTAAAGTTCATTCGGCTTAACATTGAACGTTACAACTCCACCGGCTTTGGGATCATATACATCGATATCAAAGTTCATATCCTCCATTGCTACGAATGAGTAGTTTACAGAGGGCTGGTTCTGAAGAACTTTTTCACCATTTACTGACAGATTAACACGATATGCGGCATTATTGGGAACTATCTTCAAAGTGAGGTCGCGACCGCGTACTGCAGTTGCAGTAACGCCTGATACTGTAGCATCCTTAACTTCGGGAACGTTGATGTTATAGACCGGAGTCATATTGTTTAATGCCGGGAGAGCGTCAACAATCTCTGCAGTGGCACCCTTAACGAGGTTCCAGTTTCTCTTGTTGAATGAGGTCACGATGCGGATCTGGTTCCCTTCACGTACATTTGACTCGGAAACCTTGCAGTTCACATTGAGCTTGTGGCTGTCGCCGGGGCCTGCCGACCATACATTCACGGGAGAGATGAACTCCTTGATGTTGCCGTTCTTATCTGTAAGAGCTGCGCCCCAGTATGCCTGATCATATCCGGCAGGGATGTTAAGCGCATTCAGACGGATTGTAAATTCCTGTCCGGGAATCACATTCACTGCGTCGGAGAACATGCCGATTGAACCATTCTTGTCGGTGAGTTTCCACTGAGAACTCTGAGCATCAACAGCAGTAGGAGCGGTAAGCTCGAAATGGATGATGGTGTTATTATCCAATTTCACATTGTAGTTACCCTCTGCATCGGCCATCAGCTTGGTGTTGTTTGCAAACACCTCCATCTTGTTATCATTGTCGGCAATATGAGAAGCCTTGAATGATACTGATGATCCCTTCTCTAAAGAGCCTGTGTTTGAAAGAGTCTCGAACTTAACTTCATTATTTTCCATCACTGCGAAGAGGACATTATCGCTCTGAGCAGGCTGGTCAACGATGATGTTGGCAATGTCTTTCCAGTTCTCAGCCTTGCTGTAGTTATTCACGGCAGCCTGACTGGGAACATGAAGTGTAACCTCTGCTACGCGCACACCTGAAAGCACACACCAGTTGATGAATTCTGCACTCGTGCGGCCTACATAAATATCTCGGAGAGACGAACAACCAACGAAGATGTTATACTCATATTTGCTTACATTGGCGGGGATAGAGATTGTAGTGATGCCGCACTGACGGAAGCAACCGTTGTTGAGGCGGTTAACAGAACCGGGAAGAATAACTTCCTTGAGAGAACCTTTGCCACGGAATGCTTCGCGAGGGATTGCATTAGCCTGATCGTTACCATTGGCTGTGATATTAACCCCTGATATGTCAAGACGGGTAAGGTTCATCGAATTTCTCATGAATGTGAAGTCACGGGCATCGATAGTTCCGAAAAGGGTGAGATCCTTGATTGTGCCGGTCTCTGACTCCGGAATGATTGAAGAGAGCGTGCCGGGGGTACCTACCCATATTGAACGTTTCTCCTTAACTTCAGAAGCTTTCTGAACGAGAATGCTTATGGTTTGGTTTTCACGCACATTCTTTATGGAATAGATGTTTCCGTTGGCAATGAGAGTAACGCCATTTGCCTTTACTGTCACCACATCGTCAACAGGATTAGCAGGAACAACCTTGAAAGAGTAGTCCCATCCGGGAATGACGCTTGCAGAACCCTCCACTGTCACTCCGGCCAAAGATGCCGGGAAGTTGATAGCGAAAGACTTTGTGGATGCAGAATTGGGAGCGAGTTCATTTACAGTGAGAAGTTCACCGACAACGGGCAGCCATTCAGTTTGTCCATTGGCCTGAGTCACGATGCGAACGCGGTCGCTATCGGCAACAGAAGTTCCGGCAGGAAGCTTGCAGCCATCAAAATCCTTATAGCCATCGAAAAGATAGCCCATGGATTGCATTGTGAAGTTGACAGGATTGCTCAGAAGAGCCTTCATTCTGCCGTTTTCATCGCAAAGAGCCACTGCAATCTTGCCGGCAAAATCATCGTGAGTTACATTCTTAAGGTTACCCACCCTCACCTTAAATGACTCGCCTGAAGCAAGGTCAGTGAAATTGGCACCCATACCTGCCTGGTTTCCATCGGCTGTGATATGGATGGGCGACCATGCCGCGATTGAGCCGCTTGCAGGCTTGATATTATAGATGATTGTGTTGAGGTTGTTATATGAATGCGAACGGCTTACGGTCGGATTCAGCGCGGTGCTGAGGAAGTAACCGTTGGCTGAACCGCCCCAGCCCCAGTTGAAATGAAGCTTGTCACCCTCATAACCGTCGCAAACGAATGCGTGACCGGCTGTTACATCCTGTCCGCAATAAAGCACCGGACGTCCGGCATCAATCTCAGCCTTCACAAGGTCGTCCCATTCCTTCTGAGAAGCGACTTCCGAACGTTTCTTATATGAAACACCGGGATCATAGCCGAAATATGTGGAGAGCGCGCCCGGAACACGAACCTCGTATGCGCTCGAACCTGACATGGCATACTGAGTATCGATACTTTTTGAAGCATGATACATCAGCGTTGCAACAGCATCGGCTTGCTCATCGGTATAACCGGAACGGTAGTTGTCCATACGCATATTGTCCCAATCGTAGGCTGTTGCGAAGTCAACGCCTCCGAATGAACCGTTTCCGGCAACCGGATGATTGTGATATCTCATGATTGTTGCCATTGCTGTTCCGACACAACCAACAAGCGGCTTGCCGGGAATCATGGCGTTGAAGGGGCCTTCCTGGCTCCATGAAGGAGTCTCAAGCAATTTCTGATTAGCTCTCTCCCCTGCCTTGCGTGCCGACTTGCGAAGTTCGGACGCGGAAATGCTTTTCTGTACTGAAGGAGCAACTTTTATCTCATTTTCAAGACCGGCGAGCATCCACTTCATTCCATCGGGCATATTCTTTACAGGATAATTCCCTTCGTAAGAATAACCGAGGATCGGGGTGGTGACATCTTCTGCCGAAACCATCACGAAACCGCCGTTATCGGCAACGTCGAAAACATAGTAAAGCGGATTCTTTTCGCTTCCTCCCGTGAATACGGGGATGAGCTTTACATCTGCCGACCCATATTGGGATCTCGCTTTTACAAATTCTGTAGCTAACGCTTGCGCTTCGTTGATAGAAACTTTCTCCGAATAGGAGTAGATAGACGATCCCAAAATCACTGAGGAAATCGCAATCCAACTAAAGTGTCTGGTCATAGCTTTGATAGAATTAATTAAAGTTAGAATTATGGAATAAAAATTAACATTATTTGACTTATAAATCAAAAAAACTTTAAAATTGTTTTGGGTTTTTGTAAAAAAATTTCAAGTTTTTTTGTCATTTGTCCATGATTTCATATATATTGGTTTGTTAATCAATCACTTTTTAATTTAAAATTTTCTCTCATTTGTTTGAAATTATAACACTCCATAATAAGCACATTTTTCAACGGATGGAACGTAACGGTTATTGTATCTTGAGCGCGGCCGTCGTTGCGTCTCGGCGCCAATTCAGGGGATTTATGCACCGCATCCATAAATTTATTTGGAGTATTAAGAATATTTTCATAATTTTACCGCCGATTTGGTTGGCAATAGCCATTAAAAGGGAACCGGGTGTGAATCCCGGACAGTCCCGCTGCGGTGAATCTCAATGCAAGACTCCCTCCGCGACAACAGAAGATGATGAATGTGTCAAGCCACTGTCTCCTTAGAGACGGGAAGGTGGAGGAAAAAGTCGAGATAAGTCCGAAGACCTGCCTTATCATGATATAGTTTTGTAGTACACGGGTTAATAGGCAGCAAAACAGATGAAAGGGAATTTTAAAGGATATCCTATTTTGTTGCTCGTGGCCTCTCTGGTTGCGGGCAATTTATATTGTAAAGCGTCTTGGAATGCGCTTTGCTCCACCTCTTCCGTTTCTGTTACGGAATTTTCCTCTCCTACACCCGACTCTATTGGCACCACCCTTAAGGAGGTTGAAGTGGTTAGCCGACTCGAAACAAAGGAGGTGACAGCTGTCATGCCGCTCCAGATAATGACCTCGGCTGAGATTGAGAAATTGGGAATATCCGATATGGCTGACGCTGTTCGCAGATTCTCTGGCGTGAATATTCGTGATTATGGAGGCCTTGGAGGGGTTAAAACAGTTTCTGTGCGCAATATGGGGGCCTCTCATACGGCAGTGAGCTATGACGGGGCACCGGTGGATAACATTGAAGGTGGACAGGTGGATATAGGCCGGTTCTCGCTTAACAATCTTTCCCGCCTATCTTTAGCCGTGGGCCAGGATAACGACCTCTTGCAATGCGCGCGCCTTTATTCCTCTGCTGCTGTGCTGGGAATCACAACACGTCAACCCGATTTTAAGAATGGGAAAAATTTCAGCATCGAGACGAAGATTAAAGCCGGCTCCTGGGGCTATGTATCCCCTTACCTGAAATGGTCGCAAAAAATCACAGATAAGATTATCTTCTCCCTTGATGGAGATTACACGCACTCCGATGGCAATTACCCTTTCACTATTGAAAATGGGGTGGAAACAGAAAAGGCTCACCGCTCAAACTCAAAGATAGATAACTGGCACGCTGAGGCTAACCTTATTATCCCTTTTTCTTCGCGCCATAAGCTGGATCTGAAGGGTTACTTCTATCAGTCAAAGCGCGGGGTGCCGGGTGCTGTCACCCTCTATAATCCTGTCTCAACCGAGACCCTTTGGGGACGCGATGCTTTTGTGCAGATGAAATATCGGGGCACCTTATCGAATAAATGGAAAATCCAATTCATAGGGAAATATGCCAACGGATGGTCAAGGGAACGGGAAACCGGAACACAGTATGCCGGCGGCTTATGGCAAGCAGAATATACGCAAAACGAATATTTCCTTTCGGGTGCCGCAAGCTACAGGCCCACAGACCGGCTATCGTTCGGTCTGGCTCAGGATGTGATGTTCAATAAACTCTCTTATACTAAGAAGGATTGTCCTTTCCCTTCGCGTGTGGCCTCCTATACATCCCTTACTGCAAAATTCAGGGGCGACCGCTATGAGCTGACAGCCAATCTTAATGGGGTGGCAACTTCAGAGAGCGTGAAAACGGGGAAAGCTCCCGATTCTTTCAAATGCCTTAACCCTTCGGTGGGAGCAACATGGCAACCGATTGAGGATGTGGAATGGAATCTGCGTGCCATGTATAAGAAGACCGATCGTCTCCCGACGTTCAATGACCTTTATTATGACCGTCTCGGAATCCGCACCCTGCGTCCGGAACGTGCCGATGAATATAACGTCGGCACCACTTGGCTTAGCGGTTCGCTCGGAATTCTCGATTATTGCTCAATCACTGCCGATGGATATTATAATTACGTAAATGACAAGATTGTAGCCATGCCATCCACACATAACTGGAGGATGATGAACTATGGCAAAGTCCGGATGTATGGCATCGACCTCAATGCATTCCTGTCGTTCGGCGTGGGCAATGATATCCATATAAATCTTTCAGGAGCATATAGCTGGCAAAAGACTTGTGACATTACCGATAAAGGGGCGTCCAATTATAAGGCGCAGCTCCCCTACTCTCCTCAACATTCGGGCAATTGCTCCATTACATTCAGCTCCCGATGGATTGAAGCCGGCTATTCGCTGGTGGGTGTGGGGAAGTGTTACTATATGGTGCAGAACACGGCTTCAAACATTCTCGATGGCTACGTGGATCAATCCATTTCGATTGGGCGAGAATTTAAATTCAGGCAATGCGGGCTGACAGTGAGGGCCGAAGTGCTGAATCTTGGCAACGCACAATATGAGGTGATTAAATATTATCCTATGCCGGGACGCTCTTTCCGTGCCTCGGTTCTCTTAAACCTATAATTCTATAAACTTATAATTTCTAACAAAATTCATATCTTGAAAATGAAAAAATTGAAAATCGCTTATTCCCTACTGCTTCTCTCAGCAGTGGCCGGATTCACTTCTTGCGACAAGAATGATGACCCCAAGGAGCCAACGGTCAACGAAACCCTTAACGGTGCGTTTGTGCTAAACCAGGGTTCATATCAGATGAACAATGCTGGGCTCGCCTATTTTTCAACAGATAATAGCGATTCACCGCTTGTTGCCGACCTCTTCTTCGACGTTAATAAATATAAGTTAGGAGATAATGCAACCGACATAGCAAAATATAAAGGAGATATTTATATCTCCATGACCGGTTCTAACTGCATCTATAAACTTAACAATGAGGGGAAAGTGACCGGCCGATTGCTTTTCCATACAGATGAAGAGCTTCAGGGTGGCGTTCGATACATGACTTTCAAGGACGACTGCCTCTATGCAAGCTTCTATGGCGGAGTGGTTGCTAAGATTTCAACAGATAAGCTTGAAATCTTGTCAAAACTTAAAACCGGAGGAGCAAACCTGGAGGGGATTGCCGAGGCCAACGGATATATATATGTGGCTGACTCCTACCAATCAACCTACGATGCCGCAACGGGACAGAGCGATATTGTGTATAGCGATAAGCTTTATGTGATCGATTCCAAGTCTTTCACCGTTACAGGCACAGTGCAGGTTTCGGTCAATCCTAACAAGCTTTTGGCGCATAACGGAAAACTTTTCCTCATCTCCTGGGGCAACTATGCCGACAAGGGTTATTCTTTCCAGATGATTGAGCCGGCGCAGGCTAACAAGGTGACTGAATTAGGTGTGGCCACAGATATGGGTATCGGCAACGGCAAGATTTACCTCGTTAATTCCGAGACCGACTGGACCACTTGGAGCACCACAAACACTTGGTTCAGCTATGACATTAATGCCGGAACAATGAATAATGCTTCTTTTATGACAAATGCTCCGGAAGATTTGAACTCAGATCATATCTCTATGATATCCGTAGATGACCTTACGGGAGAGGTTTATGTCGGCACCACTCAATACACACTCGGAAACGGCAAACTTTACCGATTCAGCAAGAATGGTGAATACAAAACCAATTTCGATTGCGGAGGCCAGAACCCTATTGGAGCCGTGTTCCTTTAATCGGTAATGACTTGAAATAAAATGATTGGTTTAAATAAGCTGTTTTGTTTGACAATGTGCCTGTTCCTGCTCTCTTGCGGGAGCAGGCATAATGCCGTTCACGAGGAATCGGAGATACCGATGACTCACGCCTCTTTCCTTAAAATGTATGAGGGCGATGGCTATACACGCGTGGCTGTTACGAATCCCTGGGATACGACCAAGACTCTTCATTCCTACATCCTTGTGCCCGATTCACTCCCTTTAGCCGACAGCTATCCTGCCGGAACTGTAATCAGGACCCCGATAAAACGAAGCGTGGTGTTCTCTTCAGTGCATAGCAGTCTCCTGGAAGAATTAGGGGCAATCAATGCTGTGGCCGGAGTGTGCGACACGGAATATATGCATAACAACACTCTCTCCCAAAAGCTGAAGGAGGGGAAGATCACTGATTGCGGAGGGTCGATGGCGGCCGATATGGAGAAGATTATCTCCATAGACCCTGACGCTCTTTTCATCTCTCCTTATCAGGATCCGGCACCATACGCCAAACTTACAGAATTGGGTGTGCCGATTGTTGAGTGTGCCGATTATATGGAAACTAACCCGCTTGGACGTGCCGAATGGATAAAGTTTTATTCTGCTTTGACAGGCACTCAGGCTGAGGGAGATAGGATTTTCTCGGAAGTGGAAAGCGAATACCTCCGGTTGAAGAAGGCCGCTTCAACTGTCAAGAGCCGTCCGGAAATTCTTACCGAACTGAAACAGGGCGACACATGGTTTCTTCCGGCAAAATCTTCAACTACCGGTATCTTTATTGAGGATGCCGGCGGAAAACTGCCTGAAATAGCAAACGGTGAGGGAGGAAGCGTCCCTTTTACTCCGGAAAAGGTTTTGATGAATGCCTCTGATGCCGATTTCTGGCTTATCAAGTATTATAATGATAAGGATATTACCTTTCAGCAGATTTCAAATGATGCTCCCATCAACCGAAATTTCGAAGCATTCAAGAATGGCGAAATTTACGCCTGCAACACTGCGAAAATCTGGTTTTACGAGGAAGTCCCCTTTCATCCTCATTGGCTTTTGGCAGATATGATTTCGATTTTTCATCCCGAATTGGGAGTGAAACCCTATCCGGGCAAAAAATATTATAGCAAACCCAATAAATGATATGTGTGCCTCCCATCCCAAATCAAAGAACGCGCTCGCTTTCCTTTTTCTCCTTATTTTGGCTGTGATTCTCTTCGGAGCTAACCTGGTGATAGGATCGGTGCATATACCTTTCGGCAAGGTTATGGATGCCCTCTTTGGCAATGGAGAGGTTGAATCGACTGTGAGGTTCATCATTCTCGATAGCCGGCTTCCGGCTTCCATCACAGCCCTGCTGGCCGGAAGCTCCTTGGCTGTGTGCGGCCTTATGATGCAGTCGGCATTCCGCAATCCTCTTGCCGGGCCTTCAGTGCTGGGTGTCAATTCAGGAGCAAGCCTCGGGGTGGCTTTGGTGATGCTGCTTTGGGGCGGAACATTCCGCGGAACTGCCATGGGAGCAGGCGGAATATCGGCCGTGATGGTTGGCGCTTTTGCCGGCGCCATGTGCGTGATGGGAATCATCATTTTGCTTTCAAATATTCTGCGCAATCCGATTACTCTCATCATTGCCGGCATGATGATTGGCTATCTGGTCTCATCAATCATAACCTTGCTTAATTTTGAGGCTTCGGCGCAAGGGGTTCAAAGTTACGTGATGTGGGGAATGGGCTCTTTCGGCGGACAGACTCGCGAAACCATCATCCCTTTCGCCATCCTGACATGCGCCGGACTGGTGTTTTCGCTCCTGCTTGTGAAGCCTCTCGACCTTTTGCTCTTAGGGGAGGCTTATGCCAAAAATTTAGGACTGAACCTTACCCTAACCCGCAACCTTCTACTCATTGCCACCGGGGTCCTGAGTGCCGTGACAACTGCCTATTGCGGGCCGGTTTCATTCCTCGGCCTTGCCATACCTCACATCACTCGCCTGCTGTTCCCTACTGACCTTCACCGTCTTCTGATGCCGGCGTGCATCCTGATGGGTGGAGTTGTGGCTATGCTATGCAACCTTCTATGCATCATCCCCCGGAGCGGCGTGCTACCGCTAAACGCGGTGACTCCTCTTATCGGGGCGCCGGTGATAATTTGGGTAATTTTAAAATCTCGCAGATAAAGATGACACCTCCATTGACCACTCTCCAATTGCGCGATGTCACCACAGGGTATCGCTACAAAGGGGAAAAGATTCGTATCGGAAAAAATTATTCTGCCACTCTTCCGGCCGGCAAGCTAACTTCTCTGCTCGGAGTGAACGGCTCGGGAAAGTCAACTCTTCTCCGGTCGTTATCAAAATCGCAAGAGATCCTGGGAGGAGAGATATTAGTGGGCGACCGCAATATTGCATCTATTCCCAACTCAGAGCTTGGCAAGCTTATTGGAATCGTGCTCACAGATCGCGTTGAGTCACCTAACATGACAGTTTATGAACTTGTCACTTTAGGTCGTGCCCCTTACAGCAATTTCTGGGGTCATCTTTCAGGCGAGGATAAGCGTGTGGTGAACGAGGCGATAGACTGTATCGGAATCGGCAATCTGAGCCACCGAAAGGTTTCATCTTTAAGCGACGGAGAACGCCAGAAGGTGATGATAGCAAAGACTCTCGCCCAGCAGACTCCGGTAATACTTCTGGATGAACCGACCGCTTTTCTTGACTATCCCAGCAGGATTGAACTGATGATTCTGATGCGCAAGCTGGCCCGCGAGAATAACAAGACTATTCTTCTCTCCTCTCATGACATCCCTCTTGCTATGCAGCTGTCCGATTATCTTTGGCTGGTAAACGACGAAAGGAAACTGGTAACCGGAACCCCGGAGGAATTGGGCCTTTGCGGCGAGATAGGGAAAAGTTTCGACCGCGACGGCGTGAAATATGATTATGCAACCCAGACTTTCCGCATGGACTAATTTTTCCGCCAATTATTTTAGAGTTGCAGTTATTTATTATAACTTTGCAAGGAGGTTTGACGAACGACTTATATCTTAAAACCCATAACCTCATAACCTATAACTCATAACTTCATAAAATGAAGAAAGTATATACACGCACCGGCGATGGCGGAACAACTTCGATTGGCGGGGATATTCGGGTTTCAAAAGCCGATCACAGGATTGAGACCCTTGGCTCGCTCGATGAGCTGAATGTATCGATTGGAATATGCCGTTCGATGATGAATGATAATCCCGAGATGCTAAGCTACCTTAAAGGGATTCAGCAATCACTTATGAAGGTGATGAGCAATGTGGCTTTGACAGCCGATATTAGGGCGGAGCGAGCCCCTGAGATTACAGAAGAGATGATCAAGGGGATAGAGGAGAAGATAGATTATATCACCTCAGTCACATCGCAGCCGAAATGCTACATCCTTCCGGGTGGCACCCCCCTTTCTTCCTTCCTTCATAAGGCACGTGTTGATACGCGCCGGGCTGAAAGGAACCTGTGGAGGCTGAACGAACAGGATCCTCTGCCGGAAAACCTGTTGAAATATGTTAACCGGCTTGCCGACCTGTTTTTCATACTGTCGCGTAACGAACTCCTTAAGCACGGACTTGTCGAGGAGCACTGGTGCCTTTCTCAAGATCCGTGTTGCGGTTGCTGACATCCATCAAGGCATCAAACGGAATCTCTTCCTAAGGCACGCAAAAATTCGGGCAGATTTACATTTAAATCGAGCCCGAGTTTTTTTCTGAGCCTGTTGCGGGCCGACTCCACACTCCTCACTTCTCGGTAGGTTATTGAGGAAATCTCTTTGGTGGAGAGTCCCAGCATCAGCAAGGCGCATAACCTTATGTCACGCGCCGTTAGATCCGGATAACGCGTTTCAAGCTGACGATAAAAGTCGGGGTGAACCTTATCGAAATAATGTTTAAATTCATCTGTGGCATTGTCTGAGATATGATTCAGCTTAGCTATTATGCTGCGCGAACGTGTCTTCTGGCCTATGTTTTTCATCGGGATTTCCTGAAAGAGGGCGTTGAGGTCTTCAAGCACACTCTCTATCCCTTCATGCTCCTTCATGTTATCAATCGATAGGCTCGTCATCTCCCTGTTCATCCGGTCAATCTCCCTTGATAAGCGAGCCTGCTCCTTGGCGGTGGATTTTAGGCGGACTATGCAGAAACCGACGGCAATCAGGAAAAGCATAATGAAAACAATGGCACATACCTTCCACCAATAAGCAATGGAAGCGTTCACCGTTTTGCCCCGTTCAAATTCTTGGCTTGTTATCTTTTCCCACTCTTTGAGCCTCAAGCGGTTCTCTTCATTCCTTAAGGAATCTTTCAATACATCACACCGTTTCAGATCGCGCACTGCCTTGTCATATTCTCCACGCGCCGCATGCGTGTCGGAGAGCACTTCAAGAGAAGATATTTCCAATGGCGTGAGACTCGCACTTTGCGACACTTTCAATGCCTTGTTGCCATAACATTCAGCGGAATCGAGCTTGTCTATCACCAGATAATGCTTCGCAAGCTGCTGGTAAGCATCAACTCGCCCGGGCACAAAATTTACCGATTCAAGATGTTCCAGACCATTTCTCAAGTAACTGCGCGCCATCTCCATCTCTCGGTTACGTGAATAAAGTGAGCCAAGTGAAATCTGCGTGCAATAGAAGTCTTCCGGATCCTCCTCTGCGGTGATATATTGGAGTCCGCTCAACGAGGCGTCGAGTGCTTTCTTCACCTCCCCCTCCTCATCAAACACGGTGGCCAGATTATTATAATTCAGGAAAATCTCTTTCTTAAGCTTAGTCTTTAAATTTATCTGCAATGATTTGCGGAAGTATTGCTCGGCCATATCGTTACGGCTGCTGCGATTGTAAAGAACCCCGATATTGTTATAAAGCATCGCTCGGTATTTGTCAAACACCGTGTCGGAAGTCAAGGAGAGTCCCTTGGAGTAATAGTCAAGTCCTATCCCGGGCATTCCCGTTTCATCGTATGCCGCCCCCAGGCCAACATATATTGAGAGCAGTTGACGTATATCGCTCTCTTCAAGATGATTGTCGGCTGTGAGTATGTTCTCTTCATTCTCCATTAACTCTATCGCCTCAAGATGACGCCCTGTTGACAGAAGTGACCGGGAATAGTCATTGACTATATTATATATCTTTTTTTCATTATCTTCAGATACCTTCCCGATAGAGTCGAGCCGGATTCTCACGGTCCGTCCATATTCTGATGAGTCGAGCTTAGCAACCGAGGATACGTATTCCTTTATTTTCCTTGCTTTTTCTACACTGCCGTTCCTGCACGATGACATAACGAGAATCAACGCGCAACATAAGATCGTAATTATGGAAAAAAATCTTGATATCTTCACTACATAATGTTTGTGATTGCAAATATAGAAACTATAATTAAGAGAAACAAATAGATGAATGATAAATTTTTATTTAATTTTTTCAATGCATTATACATCCCTGTTTTAATTATTATATTTTATTGATATTTAATAACTTAAATTTTTATGCAGTAGTATTATGCAAATTATAAAGTTATTGAAGTAGATAATTGACTCAAAAAATTTGTATGATTTTGATTGCGATACTAATTTTGCTAATAGCCGAATCATATTCGCTCTATTATCTCAATTTCCTAACAAAATTCAATAAAATATGAAGAACTTTTTACATTATGCCATAATCTCTTCTTTATCGTTGCCGGCATTCGGGTGGAATGTCGGAACCGAGCCAACAAACAAGAGCGTGGTGATTGAAGAATTTACAGGCATTCACTGTTCAAATTGTCCCGACGGTCACAAACGGGCCACAATGCTTCATCATTCGCGCCCGGAAGATCTCTTTATCGTTTCGGTGCATTCCGGCTATTTCGCCACCCCTTCGCCCCGTGAACCAAATTACATTACAAAAGAGGGGCAGGAGATTCACGATTATTTTGAAGTGAACAGCTATCCTTGCGGCACAACGAGCCGCCGCGATGCCGGCCACGGCATAGTCCAGGGACGAAGCGACTGGGGTGCAAGCGCTCGCGTGATCGCCTCTGAAACTTCTCCGGTCAACCTATGGATGGGATGTTCATACGATTCGGAGACAAGGAAGCTTAATGTGACTGTGGAGGGTTATTACACTGAGAAAATGACCGATCCCCGACTCACTGTCGAGATTCTGCAGGACAATATACTTGGCCCTCAAAGCGGAGGGCTTATGGGTGTGGAATACCCCCACCGTCACATGCTCCGCGCCATGCTCAATGACGATGCTTTCGGCGAAAAGCTCTCTTTCTCGGGTATAGACACATATTTCACAAAGACATACTCTACCGTTTTACCCGAAGATATTGATGGCGTGCCTCTTGTTGATTCCGACCTCCAGCTTCTTGCTTTTGTTGCAGAGGGTCAGGGTGAAATTGTGAAGGCTGTGAAGTGTTATCCCGATATTGACCCGAAGGATGCAAAATCAAATATATTCGTCCAGTCTGAACCCCTGATTCCAATCGGTAAGAACTATGGCCTTGGATATGTTGAGGTTTACGTTGACAACTACTCCTATCAGGATTTGACAGAAGCTACCTTTGAGGTTAAGCTCAACGGCGGGAATGATGTGATGAAATGGGAAGGCCTGATTCCTCCTCATAGCGAGGGGCTGGTTAAAGTGCCTCTCCCCGCGGGTTGGGAAACAATTCATGATAACGATGACAATTCCCTCTCTATAAAAATGCTTACTGCCAATGGCGAACCGACAGCTCTTGAAACTCTCCCTATCAAAAGCAACTTTTCCAAGATTTCTGAGCTACCGGCTGATCTGACCGTTAAGATCACAACGGATATTGAGGCTGCCGACAACACATTCCGGATTATCGATACCGACGGAAATATCGTGGCGGAGTTTGGGCCTTATCCCGATGGAGAAATTTCAACCAACGAGGAGAACGTGAAACTCGACAGCGGGAAAGTATATGGCTTCGAGGCCCATGATATATGGGGCAACGGGATTTATCATCCGAGGGGAAGCGTGAAGTTTTACGGGCCCGACGGGAATATTTGCGCCCAGCTTATGGAGATAGGCAATTTCGGTACGCGTTTGTTCTTCCGCACCTCCGGGGAATCGGGCGTAAGCAATCCGGAATTTGAGGAGGGTACGATTGAATATTATGACCTCGCCGGAAGAAGAATGACTGCACCCGGCCAGAGCGTGACTGTAGTGGTGAAACGCAATCATGATGGTTCTCGCGAAGTTTCTAAGAAATTAGGAAAATAAAAAGAATTTATTCACATCTAACATAATTCTTTATGAAAAAATTTCTACTGATTTTAGCAGGGGCGCTCACATTAGGGAGCCACGCCTCCGCTCAATGGGGCAATTCGGCAGCCGATGCCTTAGACGTTTTTCCGAGCGGCACAATCTCATACGGCACTGAAGTGGCCGTTGCTCCCGATGGTGGAGTTTGGGCAAGAATATATCATCCTAATATTTCCGGTGCCACAGGCGAAGAGGATATTCAGAACGTGGTGTATGAATACAGGGTGCAGCACTGGGATAAGGATGGGAACCCCTCTTTTCCCGCGGAGGGACTGCTTGTAAGCGATTTCAAGAACAAATCTTACACGGTGGTGAACAATCTGCTAACCACAGATGCCAACGGCAATGCACTGCTTTCTGTATCCGATTGCCGAAACTCTGCCGATCAGGATATGTCTTACACTGCCTATCTCATCTCCCCTACCGGAGAGATGCTTTGGGGCGAGGATGGAATGCCGATCACCGACCCCTTGAACCCTGCCGACTTCGGCGCGATGATGACAGCAGTGCCTCTTGACGACGGGAGCTTTGTTTTCGCCTGGATTGAGGGTGACAACTATGGTAATAATCACGTGATGCTTCAGCGTCTTAATAAAAACGGTGAGAAACAGTGGGATCAATCCAAGGTGTCAATACTTGATGACATTAGCAGTTATCCTTATCTCATTCCGTCGGACGACAACACATGCATATTGGTGTTTTCAAAAACTGCTTCCGATATTATTTATGCCAGGAAAATTGATTTCGAGGGTTCAAATGTATGGGGAAAAGACACGCGCGTCTATCGCGGTGGATTTGGAACTATCCCCCTTCACACCATCATAAGCGTGGTGCCGTCGGGAAACGGCGGGGCCCTGATCAGCTGGAATGATGACCGCGCAAATACTCGCACTGAATCTGCATATCTCAGCTATGTCACCCCCGATGGAAAGATCGGTTTCGGAAATGTTGCCGATGAGGGCGATGTGAAACTCGGTTACGCAGGATGGAGATGCTTCAATGTGAAGGCCGCTCCCGCATACGATGGCTCAGGATTCTACGCAGTGTGGCGAGAAACTAACATGGGGCAAGGAATGCAAGGATTGAGAATCCAGAAGGTGAGCAATTCCGGCGAACTTCTATGGGGCGACGATGGCATCGAATATGTGCCTATAGATGAACAGAGCGTGGGATATATAACTATCCAGACAGCTGAAAATGAAGGATTCGCGCTTTTCCACGAAATTTATTACTCCTATAATGACCAAAGGGCTTTCGCCAGCCTTATCGATCCGGAAGGTAAAAATGTATGGAAGGAAGGTTCTATTGCTTTGAGTGAAGCCGATAGGCAGGCAACCCAGTTGACCTCGCTTCCAATGGCAGGTAACAAGTCATGGGTTTATTACTGGGATGACAAGGGGCCGGGCTCTGATGCTCCAAGTTGCTATAAGATGGGGCTTCTCAATATCGACGGCTCTTTCGGAATAAAGCAATCGGGAATCGTAAATGCTGAATTAAATGATGGAGTGACTGTAGTGGGCGATAAAATATTTGCTGATGGTGAGGATATCCGTTTGTTCGACATAGCAGGCCGTTGCGTTTACTCCGGAAAAATTTCTGAAGGCTTCGTTTCTACGAATCTTCCTGCAGGTCTTTATGTAGCCGTTATTGACGGAACAAAATCAGAAAAAATAATAATCAAATAAGCATTCCTATGAAAAAATTAGTAACATTTCTTGTTCTAACCGGTTTATGGACGGCGGGTGCAAATGCACAGGCTGTCTATGGATATAGCCCGGAAGTCACAAACGGAACATATACTCCGCTTGAATCACCGACGGTGATTTATAATGGAGCGGATGAAGAAGAGCCGGCAGGCGAATCTATCGAGGGGATGGTTTTCACTCCCTCCGGCGTAGTTAAGGAAGCTTCTGAAGTTACGGGATATGAGATTGGTTTCGATTTCCCGTTTGCCGGTAAGGATATGAAATCTTTTGCCGTGGCTGGGAAAGGGTTCATAATACTTGGAAACGATGAGTTTCAGGTTGCTCCCGACAATTCCGGCAACTTTTTTGATGCCGCGGGATTCTCTGATGCCTTAGGTTGTGTGCCTCAAAGAGGCGCTCGCGGGCTGGAGAATACTGTAATATCTTATGAGCTGACAGATGATGCATTGGTGATTCAATTTGAAAACTTCGGAATGATGTTGACTTTTTTTGGCGATGCCACACCTGTCAATATGCAGGCTCGGCTTGGCAAGAATGGCTCAATATCATACATTTTTGACAGTCTCTCTGAATTAACAAGCAACCTGATGTTAACGTGCGCTGTACGTCAGGGCGACTTATACACCTGCTTAGGGGGCACATTAGATGCAGAAATCACTAAGCGTAACAATGCGTCTGATCTTCTTGCCGCTCCTCAGACGGAAAAATCGGTAACCCTTACTCTCCTTCCCCCAGTGAAATGTGTAGTGCCTTCCTCTCAGCCAACCGACCTCAAACTATCGGCAACATCAACAACCATCAATGGATCTTTTGCCAACGTTGAAGATGCAGACAATTATCTCGTGGTGTATGCCACAACCGAAGATTTCTCTTTTGAACCGGTAAATGGCACTTATTATTCCACCGGCGAGGAACTTGAAGGATGCATGGTCGCTTATTACGGTTCTGCCGATTCTTTCACTAATGAGAACCTTGCAGGAGGGACAACATATTATTATAAAGTGTATGCTGTGAATGCATACGGTCTCGACGGCCCGGTTTACAATCTGACATCTCCTCTCGCAGGAAATGTGGTGACTCTTCCTGCCGGATGCGAAGCTTCTGTGAAAGATGCAGACCTCACTTCAATCACAATTGATGCTGTTGGCAATGAGGCCGGTGATGATATCGTTATCCTTTACAACACCTACTGTAATCGTGACAATTATGGCGACAAAGGCCTTTTCGTAACCCCCGGTGCTGATGCAAAAGTTGGCGACGTGCTCCCCGTTCCGGAGGATTACAGCCCTATGTTGTCAGGAGTGACCATGCCCGCTCCCGAAAATGCCGGGACAGTCGCTTACATCGGCAAAGCTAAGGATGGGATTGAGATTGCAGGACTCGACTCCTCTACAGGTTATTACTTTGCAGTTCTCTCGCGCAATGAGGAGGGAGTATGCTCTTCTGAAATCGTATATCTTGACGCGGCAACCACTATCGTTGCTCCTTACGATGGAAACTCTACGAATTTCCCACGTTACATGATGCCCCAGGGGTGGTCAACAAGTGAAGCTAATGCAGAGGCTCGCACATTCACTTTCCGCGATGAGGCTTTCATCAATTCCCGTGCCGGTACCGTATCTCAGGGAACGCAGATTATCCAGCAACGTGCTCAATTGACACGCGGCAATGCCGAGGGCATGACTGTCTGGATGACTCCCCAGCCTGTTGATGTGAACGACCGTCATATAATAGCTAAGTTTGATGTGGCTATCACTGAATCTGCAAGCCGTTTCGACACTCATGCCTATAACGATTGGGCTGAGGGTGACACAATTGAGATTCTCGTGAGCGAGGATAACGGACAAACTTGGGATGCCGTTACAACCCTTACTCCTGAAAACAAGCCTGATTTCGGTTATGATGAAGAACTTAGAGTGCCTACCTACACTCCAATCGAGGCTGACCTTAATGCTTACAGAGGCAAGACAGTGTTGGTGAAATTCCAGTGGACCACTTATACAATCGCCGGTTTCGGAGCAAATATGTATGTTGACCGCTTCTCCGTGAAGCAGGGGGCTTTCCCTGATGTGCCTGAAGTCAACGTTGGCGACGTGACATCTGAAACTGCCGTTATCAATTGGAAATCAAGCCAGACTGACTATGAATTGGCCTACAGCATTAAGGGCGCAGACGATGAAACCACTGTTGAGGTGAAGGGAGCCAATTCCTATAAAATCGAAGGCCTCACGCCGGAAACTGAATATACCGTGCGGGTAAGAGGCGTGCTCGAAGGAGAAGAAGGTTATTCCGAATGGAGTGATTATATTGACTTCACCACAGCCGGATGGCCTGCCGTGGATGCACCTACCGACCTCGAAAGCAATCTGGATGAATATGACACATATAATAAGGTTGCTCTCTCCTGGAAAGCAACTGAAGAGATGGAATCGTTCGAGGTTGCTTTCCGTGAATCATCATCTACCGAATGGGAGTATGTAACTGTTACAGAACCTACCGTTACTCTTGAGAATTTGAAGGCCAAAACCCGTTATGTATGGAAAGTTCGTGCTTTCTGTACCCATGACCGCACAACTGATTACTCAGCACAGGCTAATTTCACAACCCCTGATAATGCATCCGGCGTTAATGAAATCCTTTCCGATTCTGAGGCTGAAATATTCACTATTGATGGCCTTAAAGTATCGAAAGATAACCTGAAATCAGGCATATATATTATGAAGAGTGCTAACGGAACTCGTAAAGTTGCAATCAAATCATCTTTATAATCCTAACGATTATTTCTTTAAAACAAACGTCCCGAGCCTGCAGGTCCGGGACGTTTCTGTTTTAATATTAGTTTAAAGCCACTTAATGATTTTAGCCGGATTCCCAACCGCAACCGTGTTTGAGGGAATGTCTTTAGCTACCACCGACCCGGCTCCAATCACCACGTTGTCACCTATGGATACGCCTGGTAGTATCGTAGCAGAACCACCTATCCATACATTATTTCCTATTATGACCGGCTCAGCCCACTCCACAAGAGTGTTGCGTGTCTCGGCATCAAGCGGATGGCAGGCTGTATAGATACTTACATTAGGCCCGATAAATACATTGTCACCTATTCTCACCTCAGCTTCATCAAGGATGGTTAGATTGAAGTTTGCAAAGAATCCTTCACCTATATAGATATTGCTCCCATAGTCGCATCTGAATGGCTGATTCACCTGAAAATGAGTGCTGCATCCACCCAACAGGCCACGCAGAATTTTCCTCTGCTCCTCCTCTTGCGACGGGCGCAGATTATTAAATTCCCAAATCTTTTCCCGGGTGTTCCTAAGTCTCTTTATCAATTCCGGATGAGCCGCGTCATATACCTCACCCCCCACCATTGCCTTCCATATCTTTTCTGCATCCATTTCCATACCAACCTAATTTTTTACATTTATTATAATTTTTCAAAAATCATAATGCAAAGATAGAAGTTTGGGTATAATTACGCAAACTTTTCGGCTCCATATAAAAGCGCCTCATATATTTGCTTTGCCTCTTTCTCAGGGAGGCTTCTGATGAAGAATGTGGTGCCGGATGTAGAGAGTTCAAGCGAAACGCGGTGAAACCGGCTACTTAAAGGCGTACGTCGTATCCTGACTACTTCAAGGTTCGAATATTTGATATAATTGACTGTCTCCGCAAATGCTCCGTTGTTAACTATAAAATAGGTTTTTCTGAGAGAAATCTTGCTATGCCGCATAATAAAAATTCCTCTGACTAAAGAATAGAACAGATATAAACCGGGTAAAATCTCCCACAGATATAATTGAAAAAAATATAGAACTATCCCCAACACTATTATAAGGCCTAATCGGGGTAACATAGCATGTATCAGCACCCCTCTTCCCGATCTTGCGGTTAGGATGGCTGCACACTTGGAATACTCATCCCCTAACCACCATTTCAGAAAGAAATCAGAAGAATCCGCTCCATACAATTTCATATTATCTTCCTCTTTTTGAGCTGATGCAAAAAGAGGCTGCTTCAGCATGAGGGTGCAGAGTCCAAACTTCCTCTCAAGGATATTCCGTTTTATCTCGATAGTGCAGATCTTGTCGTAAAAGAAACTGCAACTCGCACGGGTCAAAAGTCCGTATGAGAAAGTGAGGCGATTCTTATCATATCGCATCGTCATGTCATAATATCGCAATATCACCGTGACAAGCCATAAAATCAAAATGACAACATAGATTATCCCTAACAGAAGGATAATCCTTAGAGGCGAGCCAACAATGATTTCAAAATTTGAATCAAGATAGCCAGCAACAGCATCGTTGGCATTTTCGGAAAAGTTGGAGAGCATGTCAAATGCCACTCCAAAAATTGATCCCAATACTGCCAAGCCTTTTAAATGATTCTGACAGAGCGATGCCAATAATAAATTTTTAGTAGGGAAATGAACTACGGAAGAGGGAGTCTCCTGCCGAGGCTCCGCGTCAGATAGTGAATGAGGCTTTTCCTCTTTTTCAATGACAGCCAATAGACTCTGCCACTCCCCTTCATCTAAAATCAATTCTATCTCTTCTGTCCTTGTCGCAATAGTGTCAAAAATGATTCCCCTCATCCCAAGGAGACGAAACCATAGCCCTTTTTCTGTGCGGAGCGAGTGGACGCGGCCGAGAGGGATAGACGTGGTCTCGTGATTTATCAGTCCGTGGATAAAAACAAGATTTCCATTCTTGACATAGAATTTTTTCGGAAGATAAGAAGCAAAAGATGCAATAATGGAAAGGATCACCGTAGCTCCCAGACAGAAGAACAGAATCTCACCCAATCCTATCTCGCCGTCTGAATAAGATGTGAAAAATTTATATAAAGCCACCGGGGCGATTGGAGCAAGAATATGGCGGAAGTTTTTTGCAAATATGATGAAAAAAGCGCCTATGCTCATCCTCTGAGGACGCGAAAAATCATTCACTGCCATATCCCATCCTTTCAATCATTATGCTCTTTATCTGATCAGCTCTCTCTTTAGTAAGGCCGGGGATTGACAATGAATATATTGCCTGAGCCCCGTTCACTACCTCCACCGAGTAGAGATTGAAAAAACGGGCCACCGGATTCTGCTTCACGCTCACTTGCTGCAGACGGTTGTAAGGCATGGTGGTAACGGTTGGAAAAACTATTCCGCTGCGATAACTGATATCATTTTCACGAAGCGCGAAGCCTTTAAACATCCACGCCTTCCTGACCATTATTAAATTGGTAATCATTGTCACTACAATGATTGCCTCACCCAATATGAACCATAATATGTCGTCGAGAAGAAGAAGAAAGAATGCCAATAACACTAATATCATATACAGGCACCCAGTCAATATCATCTGGACCGTTCGATACTTAGCATTAATAGTTTCATATTTCAGATCAACAACAGGTTCAATCGCACCTATCATATCTTCCAGGTTTAATTGCTTATTCGACATCCCTTAACTCTATTTCTCGTGTCAACTTCCATTTATGAATGCAAGGCAACATCGTCTATAATGCGTCTATACTTTTTGATACAATTCGCGCTAATCATCTGTATCAAAGATAATTAGCGCGAATTTGGCGGAAAGACAGGGATTCGAACCCTGGGTACCCGAAAGGGTACAACGGTTTTCGAGACCGTCCCGTTCGACCACTCCGGCATCTTTCCCCGGTCGTTTTTGATAGCGCACAAAATTACAACATTTTTACAATATCTTCAAATTTTTTTCTACTTTTTTTACCGTTTTTCGTTATATTTGTAGAGATAATTTATATTCCTTTTAGCTTTACTCTTATGTCGTCTGTCGCACTATCCGGGAGATGCTTAATTTTAAGAGTGGGCTTCATAATCCCGTTAAACCTTTAATCTATATCATAATATGGAAAATAAAAGAATCATACCCCCTTCTGAACTGATAATCAATGAGGATGGCTCAGCATTCCATATCCATCTCACTCCCGACCAGCTGCGCGATAAAATTATTTTCGTCGGCGATCCGGGGCGCGTTGATATGGTGGCATCTTATTTTGACACAATCGATTATAATGTGTCGGCAAGAGAGTTTCACGCCATAGGCGGAACATATAAAGGGAAGCCGCTGATGGTTATTTCTCACGGCATTGGCTCAGACAATATAGAGATTGTTGTCACTGAGCTTGATGCTCTCGCCAACATTGATTTCAAGACCCGCACCGTGAAACCGGAACATCGCACTCTGGAGATTGTGAGAGTTGGAACGTCCGGATCTTTGCAGGACGACCTCCACATAGGCGATTTCGTTATCGCTGAGAAAGGAACTGGAACCGATGGCATACTCAACTTCTATGCCGACCGCAATGAGGTCTGCGACCTTGAATTTGAGAAACAGTTCTGCATTCACACCGACTGGGATCCCACTTGGGCCGCTCCATATACTGTTGATGCTGACCCCGACCTTGTGGAAAGAATAGGACGTGATGACATGACGAGAGGTTTCACAATCTCAGCCGTTGGTTTTTACGCACCCCAAGGCAGAATGGTACGCCTTAAGCTTGCAGATCCTGAACTGAATGAGAAGATTGAGAGTTTCCGTTATCGCGGTCGCCCTGTAACTAACTTTGAAATGGAGTCAGGTTGCCTGCAAGGGATGGCAAAGATGCTTGGACATAAGGCTATGACAGTGTGCTGCATAATTGCTGAGAGGCGTGCGAACAATGCCAATACCGACTATAAACCGAAAGTGAGGAAATTGATTGAGACGGTACTCGAACGTTTCTAAGGATAAGCCTTCCGGACAAAGCATATTAATAATTAGCAATGTAGCGTTTGCAAATTTATTGAATATCGCTACATTGCTAATGCATATCTGTTGCCGGGGAGCCTGACAATGATTCCGTCAAACTCCATTTCCGTAAGAGTGGAAGTCAGTTTCGGAATATGTATCTTGGTTTTCTGATACAAACCATCAATGGAAATCGGGTCGGAACTATACTTAAGGATTTCATAAATTTCACGAGCCTCCCCCTGCAATTCGGGGAAAAGATTGCGTTGCTTCGGTTTCACAGCAACTCCCGCCGGCCTCCAGCCCATTATCTCTATTACATCGGCTACTGAAGTGATAAGATTAGCTTTCTGTTTTCTTATCATCAGATTGCAACCCTCGCTCATAGGATCTGATACTCGACCCGGCACAGCTCCAACTTCTCGAGAATAAGAGAATGCCATATTGGCAGTGCTCATAGCTCCTCCCTTTATCGGTGATTCAACAACAAGGGTTAGCTCGCTCAATCCTGCCACGATGCGGTTGCGTTCCAGAAAGCGTTTTTGAAAGGGAGTGGTGCCCGAAGGATATTCAGTTACGATAGACCCGCCGTTTTTAAGTATCCTCCTTGCCAAGTCTCGATTAGCGGCTGGATATATGGTGTCGAGCCCGTGAGCAACCACGGCAACCGTGGGCAAGCCATTTTCAAGAGCCCCCTTATGAGCGAGACTGTCAATGCCGTATGCCAAACCCGAAACTATCACCATATCCGGGAAATATTCAGCTAAGCTTTTGATGAATGTCTCGCAGAAGGAGACAGCGTATGCTGTGTTCCGGCGCGTTCCTACAATATTCATGATATGCTCTGCATCCAGATCGGTCTCACCTAACTGATAGAGAACAACCGGTGCGTCCTCTGTTTCACGAAGGAGCATCGGATAGTCATCATCACCCAGATAATAGACCCGGATCCCATGCCTTTCCACAAATTCTATCTCCTTCCGGGCCTTGAACAAAGCTTCCTCACGAAGCAGCTTGTCGAGTTTCAGGGATTGAAGTCCGAGAGTGGCTGAGAGCTCGGAAGTGTCGCATGCAAAGAAGTCATTTAATGCTATTCCTGTCTCTTCAATGCGGCGCACCATCTCCGCCGTAACACCCGGTGTTAAGGCAACGCCCATCCTCAATATTGTCCCTTCACGGCCGGCCATCATATATATTTGCTAAAAACTGCCGCCAGTTCATCCCCGCGCGAGAGCTTCCCATCTTTG
>CAMWXH010000011.1 GCA_947178165.1 uncultured Porphyromonadaceae bacterium
GTCGAACTCCTCTTTAGAGAATGAAAATCTCTCGTCCTAACCGATAGACGAATGGACCGACACAAATCACGGCCGCTGGCAACTAAGCAGGCCATGCGGCGGATTTTACTATTTTAAATTTTGTTGATGTGTTTCGCAAGAGAGCTGCAGAGGTTAGCGGCTTTATTCTTGGAAATGATATTTTTGCGGCCGAGACGCTGGAGAAGAGCGCTGGTTTTGTTATATGCTTCTGTAGCTTCAGCTTTGTCGGTCATCTTACGGATGCGACGAACAGCATTGCGAGCTGTCTTTGCCCAGTAACGGTTCTGTAATCTTCTTTTTTCCGCCTGGCGAATTCTTTTTAATGACGATTTATGATTTGCCATTTTAAAAATTTCTTTGCTTGTTTAATGAAAATTGGTAGCCCATAGCAGAGTCGAACTGCTCTTTAGAGAATGAAAATCTCTCGTCCTAACCGATAGACGAATGGGCCACAATACAACTGCCTTTACGCACTTTGCACTGCAAAGGTAAGCATATTTTCTGTAATGACAAAACTTTTATTAAAAATCATCGATATTTTTTATTAATTTTGCGGAAAAGGAGGGTTTTTAGGAGCATTTTCCTCTATGCAGGGGATATTATACGAAAAAAACAAGAGGGCTTATGTCAAAGGAAATAGAAATATACTGCATTAACGTCGGATCATATATCACTGTCTCAGGGGGCGACACGCCGGCCGATGTGGCGCGTCGTCTTGGAAGGGAGCTTAGGCTCTCGCCTATCTGCGCATTGGTGAATAATAAGACTGAGAATCTTGATTTCCCCATTTATGGACCCAAGCAGATAGAGTTTCTCGATTACCGGTCGAGGGCGGGGCTTGATGTCTATATCCGCTCCCTCTGCATGATGACATATAAGGCAGTCACCGAGTGTTTCCCGGGTTACAGCTTGCGGATTGAGCTTTCCATTGCTAAAGGCCATTACTGCCGTCTCTACGACAGTGCAGGGAAGATGGCGACGATGGATGAGAAGATGTGCCGGTTGCTTAAGGATAAACTCGAAGAGATTTCCGAAGCTGACCATATTTTTGAAAGGAAGGAGATGCTTACAAAGGATGTGATAGGGATATTCCAGAGCCAGGGACTCTACGACAAGGTGTCGCTCCTTGAAAGCGTGAAAGACCTATACACAACCTACTATCTCCTCGATGGCCTTGCCGACAGTTATTACGGTCCGTTGGCTCCCTCCACCGGACACATATCCCTCTTCGACGTGGTTCCGGCAAAGTCGGGTTTCCTATTGTTGGGTCCCGATCCCTCGGCTCCAGGAAAGGTGATGAAGCCTGTTTCGCAGCCTAAGCTTTACAAGGCTTTCACGGACTATCTTGATTTCAACCGTGTGATACGGGTTTCGAATGTCGGGGAGCTGAACCGCGCCATCGAAGAGCGACGCACTGCCGATCTCATCAATGTGGCTGAGGCAATGCACGATAAGCTCCTTGGCCGCATAAGCGATGAGATAGCCCACAGGCGCGAGCGCGGGGAAGCCGGCATCGTGCTTCTTGCAGGTCCCTCCTCTTCGGGAAAGACCACCACATGCAAGCGTCTGGCAATCCAGCTGATGACAAACTGCATAGTGCCTAAGATGATTTCGCTCGACGATTATTTTGTTGACAGGGAGCATACTCCACGCGACGAGAGCGGCGACTATGATTATGAGCATCTTCACGCTCTTGACCTTGAGCGTTTCAACAGTGATCTTCAGGCGTTGCTGAGAGGGGAGGAGATTAATCTTCCCACCTACAGTTTTGAATTCGGGCGCCGCATTGAGAAGGAGAAACCTTTGCGCCTCGAAGGGAACGACGTGCTGCTGATTGAGGGCATTCACGGGCTTAACCCCGAACTCACGGCCTCAATTCCGCAGGAGAATATATATAAGGTATATGTCTCGGCCCTGACCACTCTCCGCATTGACGACCATAACTGGATATCCACTTCCGACAACCGCCTGCTAAGGCGCATCGTAAGGGATTATAAATACCGCCACACTTCGGCTCTCGACACTATAAGGCGATGGCCAAGCGTAAGGAGAGGGGAAGAGAGATGGATATTCCCTTTCCAGGAGAATGCCGATGCGATGTTCAATTCCTCTCTTATTTTCGAGATCGGGGTGATGAAGGAATATGCCGAGCCTCTTCTGCGCGACGTGCCTCACACAGCGCGTGAATATGCGCAGGCCTACCGTCTCCTCCGGTTCCTGAATTATTTCGAGCCCGTGCCGGCAGAGCAAGTGCCCACCACCTCTCTCCTCAGGGAATTCTTGGGCGGTTCCTCATTCAAATATTAACCACTTGCCGGCGGAGCCGGTGCTCTTCTCATGACCGGCGGAGCCGGTTGCATTATAGAACAATAAAAAGGAAAAAGCAGTGAAGGACTTTACAGACCAGGATATCGAAAGAATCGAGAATCTCATAGAGGAACATAACGAGGAAGCTATCAAAAAAGAGCTTGCCGACCTTCACCCGGCCGACGTGGCGGAATTGTTCCAGAGCCTTAACCTCAGACAGGCGGAGTGGGTTTTCAACCTCATAGAGAATAAAGACCAGCAGGCCGATGTGCTGATGGAACTTGACGAGGAGGACCGAAAGAAGCTCCTCGAGGGGATGGATCCTGAACAGATTTCGCATTTCATCGACCTTCTCGATACTGACGATGCCGTTGACCTTATCCAGGAACTTGATGAGGAGGACCGCGAGGAGGTGATACAGAACATCGAGGATATGGAGCAAGCCGGCGATATCGTTGACCTGCTGCAATATGATGAGGACACGGCCGGCGGTTTGATGGGCACCGAATATATAAAGGTGAATGAAAACCTTTCAATGCCCGACTGCCTGAAGGAGATGCGCCATCAGGCCGAAGACCTTGATGATATCTACTATGTGTACGTGGTTGATGACGATGACCGCCTCAAGGGGGTGTTGCCGTTGAAGAAGATGATCACCCATCCTTCGGTTTCTAAGATCAAGCACGTGATGGAGACCGACCCGGTGTCGGTTAAGGCAGATATGCCCATAGATGAAGTGGCGATCGATTTTGAGAAATATGACCTTGTGGCGATGCCGGTTGTGGATAGCATCGGGCGTCTGGTTGGTCAGATCACCGTCGATGACGTGATGGATGAGGTGCGCGAGCAGAGTGAGCGCGACTACCAGCTCGCTTCAGGTATCTCCTCCGATATTGATGCCGACGACTCCATCTGGGCCCAGACCAAGGCGCGCTTGCCGTGGCTGCTGATAGGGATAATAGGCGGTCTGGTCAATTCGGTCATTTTGGGAGGATTCGAGGCTCAGCTGGCGGCCGTGACAGCCCTCGCATTCTTCATTCCCCTTATCGGCGGCACGGGAGGAAACGTGGGTGTGCAGGCCTCTGCAATTGTGGTGCAGGGTCTGGCAAACGGGCGTCTGGAGCTTGATGAGTTCTGGCCTCAGATATGGAAGGGCGTTAGGATAGCGCTGCTGAATGCGATAGTGATTTCGGCGGTGGTGCTTGGATATACGCTGCTGACTCAACCGGGCGATTACGCCCTCTGTTTCGCAGTATCCTCCTCTTTGTTCTGCGTTGTCATATTCGCCACTGTTTTCGGCACCCTGGTGCCGCTCACCCTTGAGAAGCTTAAAGTGAATCCCGCCCTGGCAACCGGCCCGTTCATACAGATCACCAACGATGTGGTCGGACTTCTCATCTATGTGGGCATGGCGGTGTGGATGCTTAAGGTTTTCCCCCACTGATTTCTATACAAGCGAATTACGGTCTCTCCATTAAAATAAAAAAGATAAAAAATTTCCGATGGCAAAGATAGCGGAAACCCCACTTATGGGTCAATATGCCGAGATGAAGAAGAAGCATCCCGATGCAATCCTTCTTTTCAGGGTAGGCGATTTTTATGAAACATTCTCTGAGGATGCGATCGCTGCATCGGAGATTCTCGGGATAACCCTGACACGACGGGCCAACGGCAAGGCTGCCTACGTGGAATTGGCAGGTTTTCCGCATCATGCACTCGACACTTACCTCCCCAAGCTCGTGAGGGCCGGGAAGAGGGTGGCTATCTGCGAGCAGCTCGAAGACCCGAAGCTTGCCAAGAAGCTCGTGAAGCGGGGCATAACCGAGCTTGTCACCCCCGGTGTGAACCTTAACGATAATTCCCTCACGGCACGCGAGAATAATTATCTTGCCGGAGTACACATCAGCAAGAATGCAATAGGGGTGGCTTTTCTTGACCTCTCCACCGGAGAATTTCTGTGTGCGCGTGGAGAGCCGGCCTACATAGACAAGCTGTTGGGGAATATCTCTCCCAAAGAACTTCTCCGCATGCACGGCACGCGTGCTTTCTGCGAGGAGAATTTCAGCTACCGTTGCGCCACTTTCGAACTCGATGATTGGGTATATACCACTGATGCGGCCGAAACGCGCCTTATCCGCCAATTCGGCACAACCGGATTGAAAGGGTTCGGGCTCGACGGCATGCCGGAGGCTGTGATTGCCGCTGGATCGCTGCTTCATTATCTCGACCTCACGCAGCATACTGATATATCTCACATAACCACCCTTGGGCGCATCGACCGCGATCTCTATATGCACCTCGACAAGTTCACGGTGCGTAATTTAGAATTGCTCCATCCTCTTTCGGAGGGAGGAATGTCTTTGCTTTCGGTCATAGACAAGACGCTGACCCCTATGGGGGCGCGCCTTTTGCGGAAGTGGGTCTCCTTTCCGCTTCTTTCTATTGAGGAGATAGGGCAACGCCACGAGGGGGTGGAATATTTCTTCCGCGACCCGGCATGCCGTGAGCGCGTGGAGACAGCCCTCCGCGGTATAGGCGACCTTGAGCGTCTCGGAGGGAAGGCTTCAGCCAAACGTATCTCGCCACGCGATTTCCTGCGTCTGCGCGATGCCCTTGAAGGATGCGCCGATATAAAGAGAGCCTTGGAGGAGAGCGAGTCCGCGCTTCTGAAAGCTTACGCAAAGGAGATGGCCGATGTGAGCCAGCTGAGCCAGACAATCAGCAAGGTGATAAGCGAGGATGCGCCGGCGGTGACTGGACGACCCGGAGCCATTGCCTGGGGTGTTGATATAGAGCTTGATGAGTTGCGTTCCCTTCACGCCCATAGCCGCGAGGCACTGAATAATATTCGTGACCGTGAAAGCGAAGCCACAGGAATCCCGTCGCTTAAGATCTCATTCAATAATGTGTTTGGATATTATATTGAGGTTCGCAACACTCACAAGGATAAGGTGCCCCCGACATGGATAAGGAAGCAGACGCTGGTGAATGCGGAGCGTTACATCACGGAGGAGCTGAAGGAATATGAGGATAAGATAATGGGGGCGGAGGAGAAAACAGCGGCGATAGAGGCCCGGATATTCAATGAACTTGTGGAGGGGACGGCACGTTTTATCCGCGACATCCAGAGCAACGCGGCGGTGGCTGCGCGCATCGACTGCCTGCATTCCTTTGCCGTGGGAGCCGAGCAGTATGGCTATGTGCGCCCGGAGGTGAACGATTCCATGCGCATCTCCATCAGAGAAGGGCGGCATCCGGTTATTGAACGCCGTCTTCCTGCCGGCGAGCCATACATATCAAACAGCGTGGAACTCGATTCCGACAAGCAGCAGATAATGATGATCACGGGGCCCAACATGAGCGGTAAATCTGCCTTGCTCCGACAGACAGCGCTCATAACCCTCATGGCTCAGATAGGCTCATTCGTGCCTGCGGAGGGAGCGCAGATCGGAATTGTGGATAAGATATTCACGCGTGTGGGAGCCAGCGACAATATATCTTCGGGAGAATCAACCTTTATGGTGGAGATGAACGAAGCGGCCGCCATCCTTAACAATATGAGTGCGCGTTCGCTCATACTTTTCGATGAATTGGGCCGGGGCACTTCCACCTACGACGGCATCTCGATAGCCTGGGCTATTGTGGAACATATACACGAAAACGGACGGTTCCGCCCCAAGACTCTTTTCGCTACGCATTACCATGAGCTCAATGAGATGGAAAAGAGTTTCAAGCGCATAGCAAATTACAATGTCTCCGTGAAAGAAGCGGGGGGGAAAGTTATCTTTATGCGCAAGCTCGTGCCGGGAGGGTCAGCCCACAGTTTCGGAATCCATGTGGCTAAATTGGCGGGCATGCCTCCTTCGATAGTGAAACGCTCCAATCAGGTGCTTGCCCGTCTCGAATCTGCTTCAGGCGAAAACGGGGGTGAACCGGATAGTAAAAGCGGGGCGAAAGCTAAGAAAATCAAAGGTCTCGGAGAGGCAAGGCAGGGTTATCAGATGTCATTCTTCCAGCTCGACGACCCGTTGCTGTCGCAGATACGCGACCGCCTTCTGGGCATTGATATTGATAACCTCACCCCTCTGCAGGCCCTTACCACCCTGCATGACCTCAAATCCCTTCTCACCGGGAAGTAGGATGAATAACAGAGACCTCCTTTTCAACCCAATGGACCGGGTTGCATAAAAATATAAAAAAATGGGAAAAGACCAGACAATATTATTTCATTCCACTATCTTCGGCCCTATTCACAGCCGCCGCTTAGGCGTATCGCTGGGGGTTAACCTTATGCCTTCCGATGGCAAGGTGTGTTCGTTCGACTGCATCTATTGCGAGGCCGGTTATAATGCCCAGGGTGCTGGAAAGAGCGGACTCCCTACGCGTGAAAAGGTGAGGGAGGATCTTGAGCGGAAACTCTCTGAAATGCATTATAACGGGGATTCCCTTGATGTGATAACCTTCTCCGGGAATGGCGAGCCTACGCTCCATCCCGATTTTGCCGGAGTGATTGATGATACGATTGCCTTGCGCGACCGCTTTTATCCCGAAGCAAAGGTATCGGTACTGACCAATTCAACCCGTATCTTTGATCCCATGGTTGCCGAAGCCTTGAAGAAGGTTGACAACAATATCCTGAAACTTGATTCAGCCATTGATCCTACAATGCGACTGATAGATGCGCCTGCTTCAAAGGACTTCACTGTGGAACGTGTGGTAGAGGGATTGAAACAATTCTCAGGCACCGGTGTGATTCAGACCATGCTCCTTCGCGGAGAGCATAAAGGAGAAAAGGTTGACAACACCACGCCCGAGGAGGTAAATGCTCTGATTGAAGCCTATAAGGCAATTGCACCGCGCGAGGTGATGCTGTATAGCCTGGACCGCAGCACGCCTGAAGAGAAATTGCAACGTGTGAGCAAGGAAGAGCTCGACAGGATAGCCTCTCTTGTCCGCGATGCAGGCATCAACGTAATCAGTTATTGATTGTAAGAACGCACCGATGTACGGACGCACCCCGGTGCGTCCGTAGAATTATGGTGAACTCCATGGAATAACGGTGCATCCGAAAAATACAGAATATATGATTTTTCCAAATAGTCTCAAACGTGGCGACCGCATAGCTATCCTGTCCCCCTCTTCTCCTGTAAAGGAGGAATATATCGACAGGGCTTCTGAGTTTTTGGTTTCTGAAGGCTTTGAGCCGGTGGTGATGCCTTTTGCCAAAGGGCCGGCGAGCGGAAGCTATGCCTCGACAGCGGAACAACGCCTTGATGATTTCATTTCGGCATGGGAGGATGACTCCATACGCGCTATTCTCTGTTCACGAGGGGGATATGGGGCAGTGCATCTTTTACGCTCTTTGCCGGCTGAGTTTTTGCGCCAGGATCCTAAATGGCTGATAGGCTATTCAGATATATCGGCGCTTCACGCTATGCTCCTTAAAGCCGGGGTGGCATCGATACATTCACCCATGGCGAAGCATCTCTCGGAGGAGGATGCGCAGGATTTCTGTGTACGTTCGCTGATTAGGATTCTGAAAGGGAATTTTCCTTTGGAATATGAAGTGCCGTCTCACCCATATAACATTGACGGGGAGGCTGAGGGGATCCTTGCCGGAGGGAATCTGGCAGTGCTTAACGGGCTTTTCGGCACTGCCTACGACATATTGCAGGAGGGGGTGATCCTATTCATAGAAGATATATCGGAAGCGATATATGCAGTGGAAAGGATGCTTTATCACATCCTTCTCTCCGGGGGCTTTGACAGGATAAAGGGATTGATAATAGGGAGGTTCACCGAATATCGACCTGACAAGAATTTCTCCTCTATGGAGGATATGATAAAAGCCTTTCTTGAAAAGGAAGGCATCAAAGGCATCCCTGTGGCCTTTAACTTTCCAGTAGGGCACGTTAAGGAGAATTACCCCCTTGTGGAGGGAGCCACAGCGAAGTTGACAGTCACATCAGATGTAGTAAAATTAAGCATGAGTAACCCCATGACCTTATAACCTCATAACAATAGAATCTTATAAAATGGCAAAACAGGAATATATAGATAAGAACCGTGCGTGGCTGCAAGCAAAGGCACAAGAGCCGGGTGTTAAACCGCTCGATAAAGGGATATATTATAAGGAGATAAAGAAGGGGAAGGGCGGTCCGACCCCTAATCGCGGAAGTGTTGTTACGGCGCATTACGTTGGGAAGACCATCAATGGGAAGACCTTCGACAGCAGCCGTGGCGGTGTAGCCCCGGCTTTCCGTCTCCGCGACCTGATACCGGGATGGATAATAGCGTTGCAGCAGATGCACGTCGGCGACCGCTGGGAGGTCTATATTCCGGCAGAGCAGGCATACGGAAAGATGAATCAGCCCGGCATTCCGGGAGGTTCCACCCTCATCTTCGACATCGAACTGATGGGGATAGCATAAGCGAGGGTATTATGTGTTAATATCTTTTGTAAATTAAAATCTATTGTGTACATTTGTAACTGAGTAATATCCATAGAAATGATAGAGTCAGTAAAGGTAAGGAATTTTGGTCCTATTTCGGAGTTAAATATAGATAATTTAGGTAAGATAAATCTTTTAATTGGTCCTAACCGTTCAGGGAAGACTATGCTGCTTAAGGCATTATATTGTGCACAACGAGCCATAGAATTGACCGGCAGGGGGAAGAATCCTCGATCAGGGAAGGAAATACTTGCAGATAAGCTTTACTGGACTTTTCAGGTAGAAAAAATCGGAAAATTGGTTCGTAAACCGGAATCGGGAGCTCTTTATTTTGAAATGAAGGAAACCAATGGTTCTATTTTTTCCTATAGTTTTGGATCAGATACAGAAAGCAAGATTATAAAATTTGAGAATACCTCCCGACCTCGAAATACAAACTCAGTATTTATACCTGCTAAAGAGGTGCTGTCTTTGATAGATGTAATCAAAATCATCCGCGAAGTAAGAATGGAGTTTGGTTTTGATGAAACCTACTATGACCTTGCCACTGCCTTAACCCCCTCCACTCAGGGCAAGATTTCAAAAACATTCTTAGAGGTGCGCGATAGACTGGAATCGGCATTAGGTGGACGCGTAGTCTATTCAAAGGATAAAAATGCGTGGCAATATATCCAGGGGAAAAACACCTTTGACATTAACGTAACTTCTGAAGGTACGAAAAAACTGGCTATTTTTGATACACTTATATCCAATCATTTTCTCACTAAGGACTCAGTGGTGTATATTGATGAGCCGGAGTCGGGGCTTCACCCAGGCTTATTGGTAGAATTACTTTCCATCATAGGGGAATTAGCAAGGTATGGCATGCAGTTCTTTATTGCCAGCCATTCCTACTTTGTTATTAAGAAACTCTATATGCTGGCTCACACTTTGAAGATGTCAATTCCTGTAATATCCTTTGATTTCGACGGAGGTGTGTCAATCAGTGATTTAAAGGAAGGTATGCCCGAGAATCCTATCATAGCTCAATCTATAAAACTTTATGAAGAGGAACTTGCGCTATGAAAGAGTCGGGAATGATATTTGAATTTGCCGAAGATAATTGTTATTGCATTGAAGAAGATCCTCTTGTTAAGAAATCTCAATGTGCAAGCACTTTTAATAATAAAGGATGTGAATGTGTCAGTTTCATAGATGGTTATCACTGTTTTATTGAAGCAAAATCTTCTGCTCCTCGAAAGCGAGACGGAGATATAAGAGATGTGCGTTTGAATGGGAAGCCGCTACCTCCAACTTGGGAAATATATGATAATTATCAACATTTTCTCCGTGATATTTCCAAAAAATTTATAGACTCATTCTTCATTCTACGTTCCTTGCTCGAAGGTGTGCATGGGGCCAAACGTCTAAAAGAAGTTGCGATAAAGGAGAAAAGTATTAAATATGATGCTGTCAGGTTTGTCCTTATAATTAATTTCCCTTTGCGTGAAGGAAAAACTGTTGATAAACAAGGATTGGTCAATCTTCAGGAAGCTTTAAAAAATGAGATGCGTCCGTTTTTGAATGTATGGAAAATTCCTGATACCTCTATCAAGATAGTTCTCCCGGAAGATGCTGCCAAAATATTGCATATCCCGGTTTCGATAGAGAAATGATGTCCTATGAGTTCGTGATTATCTTTTGCAAGTCAATGAATAATAATTAAATTTGTTATAAAACGCAAAATATGACACAGATTGTAGTAACATTGGAGAAGGATGCGGATAGCAAATTGCTCCGTCGCATGATAGAGAATATGAAAGGAGTGCTGAAAGCCTCTGTAAAAAGAGAGGAAAAAGCTGAGAAAGAGGGATGGATAGAGAAGTTGCATAGTATAAAAGAGACAATAGATCCCTCGCTTATAGATATGAATGACGAGAGGACAAGATATATATTGAGAAAATGAAAAAGAGCTTTTTTTCTTTTTTCAGAACTTTTTTCATCCCCCAGCGTTATAATAGATGAAAAGTAAATCGTTTCATGATGTTAGGTTAGTTTAGAAAGTATTATGGAAAACATGCGAATGCGGCGAGTCGTGACGACCCGCCGCATTCGCGTTATTTTTTTATTGCTGTCGTATATTTGTACGATAGCAATACATTGAAATGTGTATTTCACATTGAATCCAAAATCAATCAACTGAAATTTTTAATTTTTAAGAATAATTGGAGGGTATGTTCTTTAAATCGAATATTTTCGCTAAATTTGCACTCGTTCTCATGCCGATAGGGTGTGGTTGTAAAGGCTACTACTTCAGGCGATGGAATGACATATAATTAAAAAGTGTTTATTTGCTCTTGTTCTTGGCTTATTGAAACTACCACTTTCAAATTCCGTGTTAAGGACGTTGCGATGATAGATGCGCATGGGTATGTGATGATACCGACCGGCTTATTTTGTCGAATACGACAAAGTATGGTCGGAATATCGACATATCGGTGTGAGGTCTGCATTGCTCGTTCAACACGGAAGGGCTGTGGTAGGCCTCAATAGGTGGAATGAGCAACAGGTATGGCTCTCACACTTTTTCTTTACTAAACCATTAATACACGACTGCTTACGAGATGAGCCGGAAGCGACACGAAAAATTATGCGTAAGCTACTATTACTTCTTTTCATTTGCCTCGCGGTTTTCGCAAACGCAAGGCAAATCTCATCCGATGAAGCCGCCGCTATCGCAGCTGATTTTCTTAACTCATCAGCATCTGTGCAAAAAGCAGGATTGCATGTAGATGTGCGGCGAGCACAATCCAAAAAGAATGCATCTCACAGCATTGAAGAAAACCAACCCTACTACGTTTTCAACGCCGCCGATAACAAAGGCTTCGTCATCATTTCGGGCGACGACGAAGCTTTTCCAATTCTCGGTTTTTCTCTTAGTGGGAAAATAGACTTCGACAATCTGCCTCCTCAACTGAAATTTTGGCTTGACCAATACGAAGCGGCCTTTGCTGATGTTACTAACATTAAGGTCAGTACAATAAAGACAAAAGCTCAGTTGTTGCAAGCCGACGGAAAGTTGCTCGCAACTCCTCTTTGGGGTCAGGACGCTCCATATAATATCCTTTTACCCAAAATCAATGACCAACATCCAGTAACAGGATGTACAGCAACGGCCATGGCAATCATTATGAAATACCATAATTTTCCTGAGAACGGAAACAAGAGTGCAGTTTACTGGGATTGGGAGAAACGAGAGAATTATACGCTCGATTATGAGAACACCTATTTTGATTGGGCTAACATGCTCAATGAATATACGGAAGATGGATATGAACAAAAAAACGCTGAGGCCGTAGGATTGCTCATGAAGTGTGCTGGATTATCCATAGGCACTTATTATGGCACGAATGAAAGCGGTGCTTCGATTTTCAACGTTTCATCGGTAATGCAGCGTTTCTTCAGATATTCGTCCGATATTTGTGAAATTGCACGCTCTAAACGTGGTGATACGCAATGGATTGAGGCAATCAAACAACAAATTGACAACAACTCTCCCGTACTATATTATGGTAGCGGAAAAGGCGCACATGCTTTTGTAATAGATGGCTATCAGGACAATGCATTCCATATCAATTGGGGTTGGGACGGTAATGCCAATGGTTATTTCTTACTTGATGAGCTTACACCTTCGATATACGATTTTACTAAAGACCAGGGAGCGATAATTAATATCAAGCCTTCAGTAGGAGAAGAGGTTTGGTCGGATTGCTTTATGGCAGATGAGAGATATTTTCCATTCTATCACAATCCCACTTTCTCTGTTTCTGTTGAGAAAATTGTACCATGCGAGTCTTTTGACGTATCTACCGGTGCTATTGCGTATCCTGCAAAATTCAACGGACATATAGGCGTTGTTTTAACGGATAAGAATAGGAACATCAAGGAGGTTGTATGCGATAGAAATAGCATGGATAACTTTTTAGATGAAATTGTAGGGGCCAGAGGTTCATTCATGAACTGCATGGTAAAAAGCTCTACTATTGAGCCCGGCGATAGCTTGTATCTTGCCACGCTTGATGCCGGCGATAAGAACTGGAAACTCATAAAGAGGCGCAATGAGATGCCGACTTCATGTGCTTGCGATGATTTAAGAGGAGACTTCGCAACCATAAATTGGAACGTAGATCCACGTTTGACATTAGTCTTAGGAGATGAGCAAGGGAACGATATATACGAATATAAACCCGATATACATTCGCTAATAAAAAATAGATTTTTGAAAGGGCTCTATTTCAGCATTCGAGGTGAAGGTGCAAGTTCGTCTCACGGCGATTTTACGGCAATCAAAGTAAATGACGAAATTATCAATATTTGCGGAGATACATATCCTTCTCTGATATGGATATCTCTTGCGGAAGACCAGTTAGATATCGAAGTTTTGGCGCACTTTAAGGATGAAGATATCTCGACAACTATCAATTGCGAGAGTGCTGGTTCTCTTCATACATATTTTGATGAAAAAAGCGCACATCATATTGTCGATTTGAAGCTGTCAGGCGAAATCAACGATAATGATATGGCATTTATTCGAAATAATTTACCCTTTATTAAAAAGTTAGACTTAAAAGAGGCCTTTGTCGTCGCTTCTGATACAAACGATGCTAATGCCATACCGGAATATGCTTTTTATGGATACTCAAAATTAGAAGAGCTGATTTTGCCGGCTTCCATAGAAAAAATTGGAGTCGGAGCATTTGAAGGTTCTATAATGAAATACCTTACTTTACCAAGTAATTTGAAATATATAGGTTCAAATGCATTTACGAGTTACATATCTGATATAAAGGCCGTCTATGCTCCTTCCAATGTACCTCCCTTGGTGGACGGGTCAATGTTTAGAGGGATCGAGAATGCCATTCTTTATGTCAAGCCCGGTTGTAAAGATGCTTTTTCCAACGATGTTCAATGGGCAAATTTCAAAAAAATTGTAGAGACTGAAAATCCAATTATGAAGGATGTGAATATTAATGTTAAAGGCATCACTTACACTCTAAATTACGACCATTTTGAAATCACTGGATATGATGAGGAAAATTGTGAACCCGAAATCACCTTTGAAAGTGAATTGACCTATGAAGACCGTTCATATCCCGTAACAGAGATAGGATACAAGGCCATGTTATATAATTCTAAATTAGTTCATAAATGTGGTTTGAAAAAAGTGATAATACCAGAAAGTGTTATAAAGATAGGGAGGGGCGCATTTTCATGTTGTTATGACTTGGAAGAAATAATTATTAAAGCCCATGTAACCGAACTTCCTAATGATTTTTGTGAAAATTGTGGAAAATTGAAAAGAATAATTCTTCCTGAAACATTAGAAAGTATGGGTCAATACTGTTTTAGTGGGGGAGGATACATAGATGAACTTTATATACCCTCAAATCTAAAAACGATAGATGTGAATTCTTTCGATATTGCAAATGTTGTAACTATAAGTGTAAGTCCTGATAATAAGAATTTCATACTATATGATGGCGGTTTGTATTCTTCCGATATGACAAGATTATATTTAATCCCACATTGTACTCAAGGTCAAACCATATCAATACCTGAGGGAGTAAAATATATGAATTGGAGATTATTTTTAAATATTGCCAAGAACTCTACTATAAATTTGCCAGAATCGCTGGTAGAACTTTCTTATGGGGGATTTGATGAATATTTTAACCAGTTGGAACGATTCATTATTCCGGATAACGTAACCGGATTTTCTGAAGGAAGCATTCCTTTGGCGGAATATTTGACAATAGGCAAAAAGATTGGGTTTAACCATGAAGATCCCAGTATTATTCATGGTAATACAGATAGAGCGTTTGTTCGACCGTATGATGTCAACACTAAAACTCATTCAGAAGTTTATCTTTTGAATGTTTCTTCATTGCCTTTGCACAAGATGCTCGAGAATAGAAGTGATAATAAAACTAACATAAATTTCTACTCCCCATATCTTATACCCAATTTTACATACACTAAAATGGAGACAGGAGAAAATCATTATTTTTTCGTCCCCGGTGCTATTATGAATATGGTCCCAGAGACTTTGAAAGATATGACGTTTGAGATGTGGGACTATCGGGTTAACCGGGAGGAGGAGTTGCTTAAGATAGAGCCTCTGATTGAGGGGCTTGTGATTGACAAAGTGACTGTGAATGGCACGGAGGTAGCTAAAGGTAAAGGCAATATCTATTATTACGGGGACGATAATAATGAGAACATATTTGCTTTAAGTGACCCCCTTCCTCTGGATGTCGTTGTAGATTATACACTTCATGGGTGTCAGGCGATGACAACTCATTACGATGCTAAGTTCAATGTAGCAATTCCTTCAACCAATTTAACAATAGTTAGTGAGATTGTAATGAGTTCGGAGGATGTATCTCTTTTCATTGGAAAAACCGCTCAGCTTACAGTCGAAGTTTTGCCAGAAAACGCGGCAAACAAGACTCTTGTGTGGGCTTCATCTGACGAGAATGTAGCTACTGTGGATAATGACGGTATGGTAACTGCCGTAGGTCTCGGTGATGTAATCATCATCGCAACAGCTACCGATGGCTCAGGAGTCAGCGCGACCTGCACGGTGAGAGTGGTTCCCACGCTGGCTGAATCGTTGACAATTGATCCAAAGAGTTGGACTGGTGTCGAGGGCGAAACATTCCAAATCATGGCTGAGATATTGCCTGAAAACACGACAGACAAGACTTTGAACTGGTCATCAAGTGATGAAACGATTGCAACTGTAAACGCAGCCGGACTTGTAAGTGTGCTAAAGGAAGGTTCTTGCAGAATTACCGCTGCCACAACCGACGGCTCTAATCTCGCTGCTGAATGTAAACTGGATGTATTATCCGGCATCGAAGAGATATTTGCCTATGGTGCCACTGCTGTTGACGTTTATAACACTCAAGGAGTTCTTATAAAGAAGAATTGTACGAAACAGGAACTAAATCAATTCTCACCTGGAATATATATAATACGCGGAGCAACTGAAGCCATTAGGATTTTTATTAAATAGTCAAGCGACAAAATTATATAGGGAGGTAAGCAGTGTGCCAATGCTTACCTCTCTTTTCATTCTCTTCTTTCCGCCCATCGAAAATATTTTGTAATTTTGCATTCAGATAAGAAAATCGTATGAAAGTTGCAAAGGATAAGATAGTAGGTTTTGTCTGGCAACATGTTTTGTTGCTTCTCTCTATGTTTTTCATGACCTTCGGGGTTGCTTTGTGTGTTCGGTCTAATCTTGGAAGTGGGGTTATCTCTTCAATCCCTATGGCTTTCACCCTTGCAGGGGAGGCCGGTCTGGCTCCCGGATTGACAATAGGAGGTTACACCAATATCATGAATGTAATCCTAGTAGTTGCCCAGATTTTGGTGCTGAGGCGGAGGTTTGAGCCTATTCAGCTTTTCCAGCTCCTTGTGGGGTTTGTTTTCGGGATGTTCCTCGATATAAACATGTGGATCACCTCTTTCTTCACATACAATGCCATCCTCAGCCAGATAGTGGCACAGTTCATAGGGGCGACGGTGCTTGGATGCGCAGTTGCGTGCGAGATACGTTGCGGTTCTGTAACGATGCCCGGCGAGGGGATTCAGGTGGCTATTGCGCGTGTCACCGGGAAACCATTCCCAGTGATAAAGATAATGGTTGATACGACGTTGGTGATATTGGCAGTTATTTCCGGCTTCTGTTTCTTCGGGTCGTGGCCCTGGACAGTGGTTGGTGCGGGCACGCTCTTCGCAATGTTCTATGTGGGATATGTTGTGAAGCTTGTCAATCCTCACCTCCGGTGGTTTGACCGCCTTCTTGACTACCGCCCCGGCTTCCGGCGTTACATATATGGCCTTGCCCGCTTCATTTATCCAAAGAAAGAGGGATGAATATCAGGATTTCTCATCGATGCGATTCACTTTCCAATAACCTGTCTTATTGCTGCCGATGCGTTCAATAACCTTGAACTCACGTAGTCTTTTTATTATTTTTTCAACACCACGTTTCGTAATCTCTAATCGGTTTGCAATGTTTTGGGAGGAAAATGAAGGATTGGAATTCATCAACAGAAGAACCTTTTTATCGTTATCGCCGAACTTTATACCGAATTTTATACCGAACTTATTTCCGAATATTGTACCGAATTCACGGTCAAGCGGAGAGTCTGCTATGTCATAATCATGTTTTTCCTGACCTTGATGAGCAGAGAGGGTTTCCAATATCTCCCCGAGCATAAATTCTATGAATGGTGTAGATTCCCCTGCTGAGTTAGAAGCCGTGATTGCATCGTAATAGGCTTGTTGGTTGGAATGGACCATATTCTCAACCGGCAGATGGGCAAACAGTGGATGGAGACGCGAAAGCAGAAGCGATTGCCATAAACGGCCTATGCGTCCGTTACCATCAAGGAAGGGGTGGATGAACTCAAATTCGTAATGGAACACGCATGAGCGAATCAACAGATGATCATCTGCATTCTTTACCCATGCAAAAAGTTCTGACATAAGCTGTGCTACACGATCGGCCGGGGGAGCAAGATGCACACAACCGGTTTCACCGAATACACCGACTCCGCATCTGCGCCATTGTCCGGGATTGTCAACCAGTGACTCCATCATGGTTCTATGGGCACGGAGCAAATCTTTTTCATCGAAAGGATTGAGGAGGGGAAAGATATCGTAAGTTGCAATGGCGTTTTTTACCTCCTGAATCTCTTTGACCGGTGCAATGACATTCTTTCCATTGATTATATCGCGTACTTGATTTTCAGTCAGTGCATTACCCTCAATAGCAAGGGAACTGTGAATAGTCTTGATACGGTTAGCCTTGCGGAGATGTAATGAGGTGTCTTGTTCGAGCTCTATGGCATATCGCTCAATCTTGGCAGAAATTTCTGCAACAAGGTTTAATATTTTTGATGTGATTCTGAAAGGAGGGGTTTGCATGCTCTTCGGATTTCGTAAATGACTTTAGAGTTCGGAACTATTAAACCTGTTCCTGTCGCGGGTATATTTCTTTTTAAGGGAGGCTTCCAAAGCGGAGGTGAGATCTATTCCGGTCTGATTTGCCAGGCATAACACCACCCAGAGGATGTCGGCAAGTTCTTCGGCGATATCCTCTTTGCTGTTTTGCGGATGTCGCAGATCTCCCTCTTTGGCAACCTGATCACCGTATGTGCGCGCTATTACCCTGGCCAGTTCACCTGTCTCTTCGGTGAGCAACGCCATGTTGGTCAATGGAGAGAAATAACGTTTCCCTATCTCCTGAATCCATTTATCCACTGCTTTCTGTGCTTCTGATATGGTCATAATTCCGACTTCTTTCTTTTTTACAAATATACAAAATATATTTCTAATCCCTAAGAGAAACGCGGTTGATTTGGTGAATGGAGAGGTGTTCAGACCGACGGCTAATCTTTGAGCAATGTTCAGATACATTTAATTGTTAATGCTGTCAGATAAAAACAAATCAATTGTGACAAATGTCACATCCTCTCTGATATGTTTTTGATAACTTTGCTAAAATATAAGAAATAGTAAGGCATTGATGCCTGATATTTAAGCATAGGTTAGTATTATGAGAACATTTATAGCCTTTATATTCTTTCTGACGCTTTGTTCCTTATGCGGAGCTAAGGAAATCGTCATACTTCCACAATTTGAAGTTGGGGATACTATAATAAAGTTATTTGCCAGAGAACAGGGAATTGACGTGGAAAACAGTGCAGAATGGAAGATGGATACCAAGCCGTTGCTTATTTCGGCAGTCAGCATGATATGTAAGCCAAAACACCTGATAGAGGAACAATTCGGTAATATCCCCTACTTTACATTTAATGGCATACCTTTAAAAGCCGGTAAAATTCCTGCATCGATGGTTCTAACCGATGAGCTTCAGATAATGTGTTATAGTCTGGATGAATTGGATATGGATGTAGAACAGATAGTTAATACCGAAGTTCTTAACATAGGGGAAGACTCCGGGTGTTATGTGATAGAGCTAAATGGCAACAAAGGGGAAACTTCAGTTGAAGGTAAGTTGCTATATTCCAAAGGGATAATGAATTATGGTTATATAGATATCAAGATAAAATCCGAAACTGAAACCCTAATTACAAATTTTACATTAGACAGACTGGATAGGTAGAAAGGCCTATTCGGCATAGTATGTCGTGGCGGGTGCTTCAAGGCTTCCGCCACGTCTGATATAGTCTATTTCAGATTTCGTTATGGTTGGGTCAGATAATCTGAAGGAGTTTCAGTTCATCGATAATTTCATGTCCGGAGAGGGTGCGGCGACGGGAAATGGTGCGTGCAAACTCATCTATTGCCGGCATTACACGGGGATTATTGAAGATGCGGCGCATATAGCTCGTGGTACGATTGTAGATATTCTCAATCTCATCTTCTTCAAGCGAACAGGTTTCCTTGCCTTCCTCAGCTATTTCCGAATATATGGTGTTGAGTATGTCGGATGGCACAGGGGAGTGCATCCTTACCATAGAACGTGCCATAACATTCGATATCACCATCGCAGATGTGATATAAAAATTATGAAGGAGATTGTCCCAATTGGCTTTCACTGATATGGCCGGAGAGGAGGGATGGTAATACTGATGAGAAAAATTCACCATCGGGCCTTCGGCATCAAGGGATATGTCGGCCACAAAATCCATTGCATCAAGCGCGGCCAGAGAAATGGCCATTCCGGCAAGACCGTATGCCTTGTCGTCTTCATTGAGATATGTGAGTGTGAGCGTTTCAGCCATATTGATAAGTTCTATATTCCGTTTGTCTTATTATTCAAACAAATCCGATTGTCATATTATTCAAACAAAGATGAGTGGAGATTGGTTTTTATTCCGGCTCACATCAAAACAGCACCGAAAGGCCTCCGCCAATCGTGACTCCTTGTGACGGGAGCCCGGGCAACATATCTATCTTTCTGTTTAGGAGGTTATCGGCTTGAATCCAGAGAGCAAAATTGTCGGAGAATGAATATGAAGCACCGAAATCAAGGCTTGTCACATCGGAAAGTCGGTAGGCGGTCAAGACTTTTTCATTGAATCCTTTGTCATTCCTGTAGCTCCCATAGATGTATGCGTTACGGACGCCGCGGTAATTGTAGGCCAACGTCAGTTTGAGAGGCTTCCACGGATTGGTCTGGGCCTCTATGCCTGCCACCCATCTTGGTCGGTCGAGACCGTTGAAATATCCTGTCTCTCCTTTTTGAGGTTGATAGGAACCTTGTGCGGATACCTTCAATGTCGCACCGAGATCATAGTTGATGTTTGCCCTCAGGCTATAGCCGTGCAAATTGTAGGTCTCCTCTTCAAGGAATGAATAATTCAGGGGTGAATTGTTGACCTGCTGCGGCAAACCAGGCATGACATCAGCTCCGTAAGCATAGCGGCCATAGTTAAGCAGCGGCTGATACCATCCGCCGAGATATTCCCCTCTAAGCACCTTGAATGCGAAGCCAATTCCGGCAGAGAAGCCGGAGAATGGCCCGAATGAAGCTCCGAATTCTCCATCGAGAGGAGAATAAACGGGTGTGGTGTTAAGAATGAAAGGCTGTTGGTAATAGTCAAGTTCAGACCCCGTAGCGAGGGTGTGAAGCCGGCTGCCTCCCGACAGATGAAGGTAAAGGCGTGCGGGTCCTCCGTCGAAATCCACTGCCACATCGGGAGCAAAGTGGAATAGGTTATATCGGTTATCTTTTTTCCCGGCTCCGGCCGCTATGTCAACATCCACCCCAAGACGGAAGTTGAGACGGTCGATAGAGAAGCGGTAATAGGGAGTGAGGGTAACCAATCCGTATGTGTCGGGCTTGGCGGGTTGAAACAAGGGGTTTGCAAGAGTTTCGTTATCCTTATATCCGGAATAGGCCACAAGGTCGCCATCCAGATCAATGCCAACGGATGACTTTGAGGAGGTTGGGAAGATTACACTGGCATTAAGAAAGAGATTCGTCTCCCTCGTCGATTTCAGCGACGCCACTTCGAAAGCCGTGGGCCCATTGACCCGCATATCCGGGATATCATACATTCGGCGGTATCCGAAATAACGAGTGCCGACAGAGGCGTTCCAAGAGATGTTGTCGGCAGGGGAGGCAGATTGCCATCCGACTCTTACTGAGATATCGTTAAGAGTCTGGGTTGGAGCCGACGGCATTTCGGAAGATGATAGGGTGCCCGGAACCCACACCGGATTAAACCCATAATAATTGAAATTGCCGATATGGTAGTCTAAAGCCGCGTCAAGTCGCCCGGCATTTTCGAATATATTGGAGCCATACACTCCGATTGTTTCATCATAGCGCCACTGACGCGTATCAGCTGTATTCTCGGAAAGATTTGGTTTCCAAAGAGAAGTGGAGTTATGTTGCAGGCGCACGCCCAATACTGATTTATCTGTCTGTATGAAGCGATATCCGGCCGATAGGGTCGAATTTAGCCAAGATCCGGCACCTAATTCAAGGTAGCCGCGATTGTCGGCTACTTTCCGTGTGTCTCTCCATCCCATGGCAGGCATTGTGTAAAGGGATGGTATGAAGGAGGCTGTTATCCCTTTTGCATCGTATGACAGAGGTGTGGTCTCGAGAGAGAATTTCTCCTGACGGGGAAAGGCGTTTATTCGGTCGAGACGGATCACCTCGGGTATATATTTCCCCTCCACGGAGATAGACTGGTCGAATTGCGCGTAAGCTGACATAGCGGTCAGCAACGATGCGGAGATTATATATCGTTTCATTATTTCCAAGTTTTAAGGCGTGAGGAGATGGAATTAAGGATTTCAGGTTCCTTGCCGGGATAATTGTCACGTAGAGATTGCAGATATTCTTTGGCGAGAAGGGTCTTCCCCTGGGCGTGGTAGGCATCGGCAAGGAGAATGAATCCTTTGGCGAGCAGGAACTCATGAGGTGAGCCGGCATCTGTGAAATCAAGAGCCGTTTTCTCAGCAAGAGAATATTGTCTGGTGTCGAGATAATATTGCGTCAGTTCCACGGCCGCTTTTGCTCCGGCTTCTGATGCAGGATTCATCGCAAGGTCCTGGAGGATGGCAACGGCTTCGGATGTGCGGTTCATCTTCATCAGTGCATTGGCTTCTATGAGTGAAGCCTCTTCAAGCTGTTCTGCGGAAAGGCCTCCTGCCATTCTTGTCTTGCGTGCGTAGGCCAATTGTTCTGCGGAATCGGTCGTGGTTCGCATTATCCCAGCGGCGGCCTCAGCCCCGAAATCCTGAGGTGAGGTTTTTTCAAGCTCCCGGTAAGCAAGGAGGGCATCTTTAGTGCGGCCTAATCTATTCTCCAGCAACTCCGCTTTCATCAGCAGTGCTTCGGGAGCCTGAGGTGAATGGGGGCGCTCTGCCACGAGACGTGACAAAGTAAGCTCGGCCTCCTCATATTTTTTCTGTTGTTCCAAAGAGTATGCAATGTCGAGCAGAGCCTGCGCCAGATATTTTCCATCGGGATAATCATTCACATAATTCCGGAGGAGGGCGATATCATTGCTATTGTCGGTATATGCTATTTCCGCACCATCGAATGCCAGTTTCTCCATTTCTCCGGGATCAAGCTGGGTTGCTCCCGGCACACTTCCGAGGAACTGGGAATACTCCCTGAGGCCGCCAACAGATGCATAATATTTCTTAAGGTCATCGTTGGCCATCTCCGCTTCTTCGCTTGAAGGCCAGCGACGGATAATCTCCTTATATTCCTCTGCGGCATCGCTGGATTTCCCTTTCTTCATATCAGCGATGGCTAAGTTGAGCAGGGCCTTGCGTGCCTGCGAAGCATCAGGATATTTTCTTGATACCTCGCGAAAGGCGGCCGCGGCGTTATCGCTCTGACCAAGGCTTTCGTAGGTCATGGCCTTTTCAAGGAGAGCCGCGGGAATCCATCGCGAGCCGGGGAAGCGATTTTCAATTTCCGAAAGTTCGCGAATCTTCCCCTTCGTGTCATTTCCCAGCCCGAGCATCAGCGCATGGCGGTAGGTGGCATAGTCAGCATCGGCCGCCCCGTTCTTTATGGCTTGGGCATAAAGATTTTTGGCTTCATTGTAACTGCCTGTATAATATAGGCAGTCGGCCCTGCGTATCAAGGCATCATCCCTCATTGTAGAGGGTAGGGCGGGGGAGGCTGAAATAGCAGAGGCGAAGCTGCGGGCCGCTGATGTATAGTCATCAAGCATATATTCGGCGTATGCCTCATCATACAAAGCGAGGGTGCGGTTTGCAGAGGGCTTGATTTTCGAGGCCGCGGTCTTGTAAGCAGATTTCGCACCCTTGAAATCTCCAAGTGAATAGAGCGCATCGCCGAGCCATAGCTGCGCCTGGGCCGCTATGGTGGCATCGTGAGATGAAAGGGCGATCGACTGACGGAGATAGTCGGCTCCGGCCGACGGGTTACCGTTTGCCACGCATTCCACTCCCAGTTCATACAATATCTTCTGTTTGGCGGCCAACACTTTCTGTGAGGGTCGCCTGATTGCATTGATACTCTGAAGAGCCTTGCTGTAATTACGGTCGTTGTAATAGGCGGTAGCTAAGTATTCCTCAATCTTTGGTGTGTATTCTGAATCCGGAAAGCTTTCAATGAATTTCTCCATCAGTCCGGCAGAGGAAGAGAATGGTATCTTGCCGCCTCGTGTCAGCGCGGCCGCATAATTATAGAGGGCTGTTTCCGTGACTGCCCTATCATAATTCATCTTGGCGGCTTTCTCAAAAGCCATGGCGGCGGCATCCATATTTCCGCTCTTTAGGTCGCATTGGCCGATGTAAAGCCATGCACTCTGGCCAAGATCGGAGTCCAGTCCTGTCAGGCTTTCAAATCTTTCTGAAGCAGAGGTATAATCCCCCTCCTCATAGTCGGCCACGCCTAAGGCATAGACGGCATCAGGAGAGGAGTTGGAAGTCGCATCTTTCATATAGGCCGAAAGATACTTGCGGGCTTTGGCGTAATCGCCTTGTTTGAAATAAGATATGCCCATGATGCGGTTGGTTTCGGGCATAAGTTCGGGAGCCGAATCCTTTCCAAAAAGAATCCTTTCGGCATCAGTCACTTTGGAATACTGTCCTCTTGAAAAGTCTATCTGAGCCAGATAATATGCCGGCTCAATTCCATCCACCCTCCCCTCGACTCTTGAGAAACCCTCGTAGGCCCTGTCATAGTCCTTGTTAGTATAGTCTATATATGCATCATAAAACCGTGCGGCCTGCTTGTATTCCGGGATCGACGCTATCCTTTTCAGTAGGGGGCGCGCCTGGTCAGCGTGGTCAGTCTTGATAAGTGAAAGAGCCTTCCGGTATGAATAGAGTGGAAGTTCTGACCGGTTAAGTCGGTCGAAATCTACGTTATAGTAACCATCGAGTGCTTCCTCCCATTGATGGTTGAAGAAGTAGAAATCGGCAATAGCCAGCCGGGCCTTAAGGGCGAGGGGGGAGGCCGGGAAATTGCGTTCGAAATCGCGCAAGAGCTCTATGCACTCGCTGTCGCCGCGACGATATAGCGCTTCGGCAAGCATATATACATATTCTTCGCGGCTCTCGGGAGACAGCGCGTCGAGGATGGTGAAATCAACATCCTTTGTATGCAACATCTTCAGTTGATCTATCACTCCTCCATAATTCCCGGCATCAAGCATTGTGCGGGCACGTTCCAAATATCCTTGTGCAGAAGGGGAGAAGCGTTCCGGCGATGCAGAGGCTTGTGCGGAGGCCGAGAGATTGGGCAACAGTGCCAGTATTGCGACGGCGGCGGAGAGTAATCCCTCTCGGCCACGCGAATGCTTGTCGAAGTTCTTCTTCATAACATAAAGTTTATGCGGCATATGCAATGAGACGGGAAAGGCTATCCACTTCCTTTCATTATCTTCAGATCCAAAAGCCGATTAAAACGCAAAAATAATAAATTAAGGGAAACGGAGCAAATCGCGTCTTCTTTTCAGCATTTTTTCCATGCCGGTATGGACAGCGATTGAGAGGAGAATTGTTGCTGACAATACATATAGATATTCAATCCATACATTGTTCTGAGCTATTCCTAAGAAAATGCCGAACTGAATTATTGGGAAGTGAAATAAATACATTTCGTAGGAAACATTGTTGCGGTGGTGAAGAGCCGGAAGGGTGTAGGGCATAAGGCTTATCGCCATAACTAACATCGTTATGGCGGCCGGGTTCAGGATTATGCTGCAAAATACTGACAATCTTGATAAAAGTAACAAGGCAATCCCCCCCAATGTCATCCAAAGGATATTTCGGGTGAAGAAATCCTTGATAAAGTAAACAAGCATACCGAAATAGAAATATGAGAACTGACCCATTAATTGCCTGCTCAGGATATTATACAACTCGACCCCGGTCTTTTGATAGATATACGTAAATAAAACCCTGTAACCGATGGAGAAAAGAATCACAACGGCTGTCAAGGTGAGGTTTGAGATGCGCTTCAGATATCTTAGCAGCAATATGAAAAGTGGAACCGAGAAATAGAGGCACCATTCAATCTTCATTGTCCAGAGCGATCCGTTAACAGCTGCAGCGACATAGCGGGATCCCCGAAACACTCCAGGCAAATCAGGATGAAGCCAGTTTAGGAAAGAAAGGTTGGCTCCTAAATATTCCCAGAACCCTGACGATGTGAAGTATCGGCCTGCGGGAAGCGTGGAAGCAACAACAAGAAATATTGCAGAGAGAAGAACGATAAAGATATATGGTGGAATTATCCGGCGCCCTCTCTGACGCAAATATTTCCAGAAATTGTTATGCCGTAAATAGTTAGGATACATAAGGAAGCCGCTAAGGGCGAAGAAGCCACCCACGGCCTCAAAAGAGGTAATGAAAAACGGGATATGGTTGCCCGTCAATTCATTGGTGTGCGCCACGATGACCGCAAGGGCGAGAATGTAGCGCACCAAATCCATATTATAATAATATGTTGACTTTTTCTTATCTGCAGGGAGTTGTGCCATATAGTGTTTTAGTAAAATCCCTCTCCCGATGAGCGGAAGAGGGAATCGTATTGAAAATTTATAGGGGAATCTCCCCCGATACAGGATTCCGTTTATGAGGAGTTAGAAAATCATTTTCTCCAGTATATATATTCCTACTCCGGCGAGATAGCCGAGCAGCGCGAGCCAGGTGAATTTTTTCAGATACCATCCGAAGCTAATCTTTTCGAGACCCATGGCAATTACACCGGCAGCCGAACCGATGATGAGGATACTGCCTCCCACTCCGGCACAGTATGACAGAAGCTCCCAGAATGTGCCGTCAATCACGAAGTCGGCAAAGTAGCCTGTGGTGCCGGGATCGGCTACCGGATACATGCCCATCACGCCGGCAACCAACGGCACATTATCAACAATTGATGAAAGTATGCCAAGCACTATGTCGATGATGTAAATGTTATGAATCTTGTCATCAAGCACATTGGCCATGCCTGACAGGAGTCCTGTGGATTGCAATACAGCCACCGCCATAAGGATGCCGAGGAAGAAGAGGATGGAGGGCATATCAATGCGGGCTATGATTTTCGGCAGACGCAATTCTTTGGCAGAATCAAGCATCTTCTTGGAATTATAGAAAATTTCAGTGAATACCCAAAGGCAGCCAAGTACGAACAGAATGCCTACAAAGGGTGGGAGATGGGTGATAGACTTGAACACCGGCACAAATATCAGCCCCCCGACACCGAGGAAGAAGATCGTTTTTCGTTCCCCTTTTGAAATGAAGCGGTTTTCCGTCTCAAAAGGTGGTTGAGATTCAAGAGTGCCGTGCAGGCTGCGAGCTATGATTGCTGTTGGCAACACCATGGAAACAAGCGATGGCAACAGCACGTATGAGAGGAGCGCGGTCGCTGTCACGTTTCCTTTCACCCATAGCATGATGGTAGTGACATCTCCGATTGGCGACCAGGCACCGCCCGAATTTGCGGCCAGAACGATTGCTCCTGCATATAACCAGCGTTCCTGTTTGTCGGCAATAAGTTTGCGCAGAAGAAGGATCATCACGATTGTAGTGGTGAGGTTGTCGAGGATGGCCGACATAAAGAAAGTGGTGAATGAGATGATCCATAATAGCTTGCGCTTGTCGCGCGTAGTTATACGGTCGGTAATGATGCCGAATCCACCGTGTACATCTACAAGCTCCACGATAGTCATGGCGCCTATCAGGAACAGAAGAGTCTGCGCAATGTCGCCGAGATGCTCCACGATGTCGATGTTAAGGACATATTCCAGAGCCTGCCGGGCTGGAGAAGCATCATTGAGCGATGGGTTTTCCGCAAGGAAGCGGTGGAAATGCTCTCCTGAGACTTTGGGGACAATATCGGCCGCGCCCAGCGCATAGAGAACCCACATCAGCATTCCGAGCACCAAGGCTGAAGCTGTCTTGTCGATTTTCAGAGGATGTTCGAGTGCAATGGCAAGATAGCCGACTACGAAGATAATTACAAGAACGGTTAACATCAGAAAGTATTTATGGTTGTTTCGAAATGAAGCGGTTCAGGCCATCGGCATGGCCCGGACAACTTCATTGCAAAGGAAAGCAATTATCCGCTATTGTGCAAATAAAATTAAAGAAAAATTTCTTTAATTATTTAGTCGCGCATTCATTCACAACTTTCATAAGCACTCCTTCCGATGCGAGGATGGTTTCAACAAACTCCCGGAAGGCTCCATCTCCACCTTTTGTCTCTCCGATGAAGCGAACTTGAGATTTCACATATTCCGGGGTGTTTTCCGGGCACCCGCTGAAGCCTGCTTCGCGCAAGAGGGGGAGATCGTTGATGTCGTCTCCTATGAAGGCCACCTCGCGCAGGGTGATGCCCATTTCGTCGCACACTTTGCGTGCCAGGGTCAGCTTATCCTTCACGCCTAAGTAGCATCTGTCTATCTTCAGTTTTTCAGCTCTCTTTGCGACGATGGGTGTGTTCTCGCCGGTCATTATGGCTACGGGTATGCCGAGATGACGCAAGAATATGACACCCCAGCCATCTTTCACGGAGAAACGTTTCATAACGTCTCCTTCGGCAGTGTAATACATTCCGCCGTCGGTCCACACACCGTCTATGTCGGTTATGAATAATTTTGGAAGCATTTTTAGGTAAATTATAATTCTAAGGCGGAAGAATAAACTATCTCATCAGCACCCAGAGGCTTCTTGAGCTTTCTTCCTATCACTTCATTCCTCTGGCTCCATTTGAAGCCGTCGCCCGGCGAAAGGAGGTGTATATCCTCTTCAGATATTATGTGTCCTGCCGGGAGTTCGCGGCGGGTGGCAATTGAGCGTTCAAGTTTTATCTTTGCAGCCTCGACAGCGGGATCGATATAAAGGTCATCGCGTCCGAGCCATCGTTCCGCCACGCGTATATCGCGCACCATCCGGTTCACTCCATCGGGGCCGAGCGAGCCTTGCTGGTCGGTTCCCTTCATGTGGCGGTCGATCGTGATATGCTTCTCTATAATCTTGGCTCCCATTCCTACTGCCACTGCCGGCGCCGCTATGCCTATAGTATGGTCTGAGAAGCCGATAGTGTATTGAGGGTAGTTTCTCAGGAGATATGAAATGGTGCGCAGGTTAAGGTTGTCGGGCCGGGTGGGATACTGGCTCACGCAGTGCAGGATGGCTATATCGGAATGATGGCGTGTGATTACGTCAAGCGCATCATCAAGCTCTTTCTTGCCGGCCATTCCCGTTGATAAAATTATGGGTATGCGTGTCTCGGCCATGGCTTCGAGAAGAGGGAGATTGGTGAGGTCGCGGCTTGCCACCTTGAGCCTGTCGGGAGTGAAAAGCTTGAGCAGCGACATGCATCCCGGCGAACATAGCGTCTCCACAAAGTCAAGTCCTAACTCTTTGGCGTGGCGATACACTTCAAGATGCTCTTCATCTGAAAGTTCAAGGAACGCGCGGTGTTCACCGTAGGTGCGGCCGAAAGAATGAGGGGAGTTATAAGGTCGGTTCATCTGCTCGGCGGCAAGTTCCTCTTTAAGATCACGTTTGGTGAGTTTCACTGCATCCATAGGCAGAAGGTCGAGGTCGGAGGCTTCATCTCTGACCGGGCGTGCCACCAGGTCAACAATAAGTTTGGCTATATCGACCGAGCCGTTATGATTCTGCCCGATTTCACCGATTATATAAGTGTGTTGCTGTTCGTTCATTTTTCGTTCTGTAGGATATTAGCTTTCATTATGCTGCCATATTCCGGATTCTCATCGACGAGGTTCACAAGAGCCTCAAGCGACCCGTCTGTCTCCCTCTTCACCCTTTCCGAAAGTTCATTAAGAAGCCTGAAGTCGGAAGGGGTATCGAGTGTGAGTCGGAGGTCTGTTCTTTCGCTCAAGAAAGGGGGCAGGGGGATGCGTGCAATCGAGAAGATGTCGGGGTGAGTGTAAAGATAGATGGTGACGTGTTCCAGATATAACTTCTCATCGGTAAGCGAAGAGGCTTTGCGCAAGGCATCTGTAGTGGCGAGTTCAGCGAAAAGCCCGAGATGCGATTTTATTGTCGGGCGTCCGTCAGGAAAGGAAAAGCAAACGTAATCTGCTCCGGTTTCACTCTGCACCTCAAACATTCTCTCGAATGAAGACGCGTCAAGGAAAGGATTATCGGAACATACCCTTATCAGGCGCTTAAGGCCGAATTTTTCTGCCGCACCGACAAATCGTGACAGAACGTTCTCCTCGCTGCCGCGGAAAAAGTCTATGTTATGTTGGCGCGCCACCTCTTCCAGCACATCATCAGCCGGATTAACCGTAGTGGCAAGCACAATACGCTTATCGGGGCACTCCCTTTTTATATTCTCGATAACTATATCTATGATCCTCTTTTCTCCGGAGAAAGGGAGAAGTATTTTGGCAGGCATGCGTGTTGATCCCGAGCGAGCCTGGATCACTATCCCGTCTCCTGAAAACTCTTTGTTCATGGTTTCTCTCTTTTGAATGCATCAATGAAACTTCCAGGGGTAATGTTTATAACTTCCTTCCCCAATGAAGAAGCATATTCCTTTAAGGTGAAATAAGCCTTGAAAGCCACGTGCATGTGATAAAGTATTGTATGGAGGTGGGCCGAATCAAGATTCTCTTTCTTAACCGTGTCGGCTTTGGACGATTCCCGGTCATAGAAATGTTTTTGATGCATCAGCACCTCATTATCATCAGTTACTGTTATCTCGGGGAGCCAGGAATGATCGGCTCCGGCCAAGTATATCTTTTTGAAAGGCATCCTTAAAGCCGTTGCAATGGCAGGAATAAGCACATTGTGTGGACGTGGCATACCGAGTCCTTTCCGGTAAGCCCATTTTTCGAATGTGAAGAATCCCTCCACAGGGGTGGTGTTGTAGATATGAACCATGATATTGGGATTTTTCTCCACAATGGGTCTCCACAATGGGTCGGAGAGTGCGCGGGCAGGCACGAAGAGATGCAGGGGCCAATCGGTTTTGCGTGCAAGCGAACCGAATACGGCTTCCCGTTTATCATCTACAATCCAGAAAAGGGGGTCGGCTATTATGTAAAGCTCAGGACGAAGCTCACAGAAGAGGGGTGAGGTAGCAAAAAGATTCACGGCAAGAAGGGCTTTGTCGGAAAGAAACTCCCTGCTCTGCTCCACAGTGGAAGATAATGAGGGGCCATTGGCGAGGATCACGAGTTCTTTGTCATCGTCCGGCAGGGAGGGCAGTCGTGAAGGGCGTCGTGAAAGAAGCGGAATCTTCACAAGGCTAAGAAGGGTCTGTTCAAGATTCCCTCCCCATTCCACTATTTTATCTAATTTTCCCATTCTCTATAAATTTAACCCAAAGTTATCAAATTTTTTTGAGGTTAAGAAAATAAAAGGGTTTTTATAGTTGCAGAATGCGGAAAATAATTTAATTTTGAAAAATGATAAGAAATTTTTAACTTTATTAACCATACATATAATACATTAGAATATGAATTTATCTCGTCATATTGTTTTCCTGCTACCCCTGTTCGGATTTGCCATGCCGATGTTTGCAGAAGATCCGCCACAGAAAGAGACCCTCATTGAGAAGATTTCCAATCGCCTTCACCTATCGAAAGCTCGTAATGATTCCACACGGCATGAGATCTTTGATCGCAGTCGTCCTCACGGCAATAAGGAGATTCCTGTGCCGCATTTCGCAATACATACTGAAGACCATAGGTTTGCACTCACCATAGGAGGTCAGGTTAATCCTATTTTGGGAGTGGATTTAGGCAATAACCTTTATGAACAGACGGGGGGAGGAATCAACTTCACCACTAATGCCATCCCGGTTCCATCCGTAAAGGGTCACCGCTCGGATTTCTACATTAATGCCTTGAATGCCGATATCGATTTTCAGGTGGTAGGGTTTGGAGGCACTAACGCCCAGATAACCGGATACATAAAATTCGGTACCAACGGTAATTCCACCGGATTGAGTCTTAAAGATGCATACGTTTCCTGGCGAGGCTTCACTGCGGGTATGAAGACCACGATATTTAAGGATGGACTCGCTTCCCAGCCCCCTACGATCGACCCGGAGGGTCCATCGGGAGAGGTGGATGCAGGAGCCTATGAGGTAAGCTACATCTCACCTTCATATAAGGGTTTCCGTGCCGCGTTAGGTATAGCCACCCCGACATATTATCATTCATCGGGCCGATACTATGGACCCGACTATAAGGATTGGCAATCGGAGGATATTGAAGGTCAGCTCGTCACTAACCCCAATGCTTACACCCAGAGAGTTCCGGATGTGCCGATGTGGATTGAATGGACGGCCTCGAAGTATAACCGCGTGAGGGTAAGCGCAATCCTTCGTAACTTCCTTTATCAGGATGAAGTGGAAGACAGAAAGAGGCATGCCGTGGGCTGGGGCGTAATGCTGAGTGGAAACTGGAATCCGATAAAACCGTTGATATTCTATTTCCAAGGCGTTTATGGAAAGGGTATAGGCAACTATATCCAGGATTTATCAGGACTTCCGCTATCATTCACACCTAACAACAAAAAGCTTGGCAGGATGTCGGCCAATCCTATGATGGGTATCAATCTGGGTGTGACATACAATTTCAATCCCAAGTGGCAGGTCAATGCAGTGGCTTCAGAAGCAAGGATATGGAACGTGGGCCCTTACGCGCAGGAGAACGCTACTGAGGAGGGTCATTTCAACGACTACCGTTATGGATTCTATTTTGCAACGAATGTGTTCTATAACATTTCATCCTATCTTCAGGTGGGGCTTGAATACCTCTATGGACGTCGCGGAACCTGGAATGTTGGCTCCGGCTTCGACAATCGTGTTCAGACTCAGTTTATGCTTACATTCTGATCTCACTTTAAAGACTCACGTTTTTTTATTAAATTTGTGGAGGAATCCGAAAAAACAGGGTTCCTCCATTTTTTTCATTCATATAAAACAGACTATTTACTATGGCATCTAACCGTCCCCAATTCTGGCTTCAGGTCAGGAAAGATTATATTTTTGATAATTTCGATAATCTCCTTAACTATCTCCGACAATATAATTACATAACGAGCGAGGATCATCCTGATTATGACTCCACATTAAATTGCATGACCGACCTATCGGAGGAGATAGCAGATAAGATATTCAATACCCCGTTTTATGAGAATCTCGACACCGGTTACGACACAACGTCGGTGATTCGCCTTTTATGTGCCACTATCCTTGCCTCCAATAAAGCCGGCATCACTCCCCACCGGCTCATATCGGCCCTTGTGGATATTCTTATGAAAAGCGGCATGGAAATACGCGACCCTCAATTGACGCGGTTTTATGAGATAGTTTGTGATTGTGTGAGGCAGAAGGAGATGATCAAATGCGGGTTCACATGGGATGACATCATAACTCCGGAACTACAGTGCGGCCTTTTCGTTGTCAAGTTCTGCCAGATGAGTTTCCGGGAATTGCCTGAATGCGAATCGGCCTCTTATATCGAGAATAAAGGGCTATTTGTCATTCCGCGCGAGGGTTTGGCCGACCTTGCTGTCGTGAACAGGGTTAATTATGAAAAGATGAAGCCGGAAGTGCAGTTCACCCTCCCGGGGATGATGCAGGTGCTGGTGGCGAAGCGAGAGTATGAAAAGGCCGGAGATTTTGAACGGCTATATCAGATCACGAGCCGCCTGCTTGCCGCGCAAGACCAGATGACTCCTTCAACGCGAAGAGTATTCAACGACTACGCATACGATGATGAATTCATAGTTAAGGTCACCAACAAGCGCGGCTTGCGCATTGATGCCGAGACAATCGACCCCGACTATCGCCAGTTGAGCGGTAAGGTTCTTCTGCGCGCATTGGATAAACGGCCTATTCCGGGAGTTTTCAGCGATATGATCAAGACAGGTGATTATCTGCGCGTATATATGTCGGATGAACCGGGATACGCATTCGAGATAATTGACTCGTTCGAGAATTTCTATCGGCAGTATGTGGCTTCAAATGCAGGAATGAAGCGTCTGGCACGTTATACATCTTCTTATGCCAACGGAACGGAATGGACCACCGAGGATGGCATGCGCGTGGGCATTGATAAAGGGAAGCTCTCTCTCCTCGATTCCGATGAGATGGAAAGATTTGAGGCTTTGCTTGATACACAGGGAATGATGGAGGTCAGATTATATGCCCGTCCTCCTCGCATGGATCTCGATACATTCTATGTTTATGCTGAAATCTCTGATCTTGATGCAGATGAAGGCGACCCTGAGGCGCGCTTCACTTTTTCCGATGCCGACCGTGTGCTGGTTGAAAAATTCCTCGATGAGTGTGCCGAAGAGGGACGAGAGGTGGAGGAGAAAGGGAGATGCCTGCAATTTGAAGTTGCCGACCGGGAACTGTGCATTCCTCTGGTCTCAGTGATGGCAAGAGTGATTGAGGGTGGCCTCTCTTCTTGCCGCTCACGTCTTGAGCATATCACCGGCACAGCGATGCTTTGCAAATTGCTCAACCTGAAGAATGAGCTTGCATATATGGAGCATGAAAGGAGATATCTTTACGCTCAGGTCCAGTTCGCCCAGAACCGTCCGCTTCCCCCGCTTTCTCATGACTCCTGTCTTGACGGTGCGCCTGATGTGATTCGCAGGGAGAAGATTATCGATACCTTGCGGAGCTACCGCAAGAAGGAGGCTTCTGCCGTGGGTGGCGACCTGAAGCTGAAAGGTGACGGAGTGGCCTCGCAGGTCTCGGCTCTCGTAACGGCTTCAAATAGCCTGATAGAGATAATCGATGCCCTTGAGCTCAACAATATAAAGCAGGCAATTGCACGGGCGTTGAGCATTGAGGATGAATATGTATCCATTCTTGATGAGCGCACCTTCTATGGAATGGAGAGCATAAGCCTTGAATTTAAGTCGTCTGTGGTGTTCCCTCCAACTAACCGCCGTCTCCACGCATCCACTATAGCCGACCCGGAGATGCAGAAATGGGCCATAATAAAAGCGGTATGCGGTTTCTTGAATTCCCGTTCCGGCGGGGAGTTGTTGCTTGGTGTCGGCGACGACGGCTATGCCCGAGGACTGGAAGATGATATGCGCATGCTGGCAGAGCTAAGGCAGATCTCATCGCCGACATTGGATCATTATCGCACATACGTGCAGTATATCCTTGATCATGCATTCTTTGAGCCTAATCCGAAAGTCTCTTCAACAGATATCGCCCGTCTGTGCATCAAGTATGTGCCGGAAGAGAATGCTGAAGGAAAAAAGATTTTGCGCATTCAGATATTGCCATATAAAGGGGCGATGGTCACCGTGAGTCCGGAACGTCCGCAATGGATGGAGGAGGCATACGTGCGTCTGAGCGGACGCACCGTGCCTGTGACTCCGGCGATGACAGCGGAGATTATGAACTATAAGAAAGGGATGCTCGGATAAGAGGAGATTTCCCCTTCACAATTTATAGAAGATAAAAACGTTATAATCTTTATAAGGCCGGAGTCAATCCTCTTGACCTTATAAAGATTATAACTTTTCCTGACAGCATATAATGAAACATAGCAATAAAATGAGCCGGATTCAGAACGGTCCGCTTAAAATCTTTTTTATTTTTGTCATCTTGATAATGACGGTTTCTTCGGTTCGCGCAGAACTTTGGAAGAATCATCCTGCAATGGATAATGCGCCTGTGCGGATTGTGGATACCGAACGTTACACCTTCTTTCAGGTTTTCCAGAAGTTTTATTCCACCACCGCTACCACATATACTGACCCAGTCACTGCCGGTCTTGTTTACGACAAGAAAGATCCGAATGCCGGAATTGTCCCTTTGAAGGAACGGTTCAATCTGAACGGAGGAACAATCCGCACTATGGAATATGACCCCGAAGGGAAATTCCTTGCCATCCTTTATGAGGATGGGGCTCTGGATATATTGCATGATGCAGGCCATCTGATTCATAATTATGCTTTGAGAAAATGTTATAAGCCGGGGTGGTCAAACGCTAATTCCATGACCTTGAATGCAGGTAAGGTTTGGATTGCCACTCCCGGAGGCTACTTGGCAGTAGATGCCATGACAGGCCGCACTTTGGCTCTTTCCGACCTTCAGCAAGATATAAAATGGATTTCCGGTTGCGGTGAACGGATAATAGCCTTTACTTCCGACCGTATCTACGAAGCCTCCGGCAAAGCATTTCCCCGTGATTTCTCAGAGTTCAAGGAGCTTGTGATTCCATCCGCCCCACAGAATCCTAAAATGCTTATGCCGCGAAAGGACGGGTCGTTCCTATATCTTGCTAATCCTAAATCTTCAGGCAATCATTCTCTGAATATAGCATATATCTCAGAAGGCAAATGGAATCATCGCAACATTTACGATTTGCAAGTTCCGGTAGTGGCATCAAATTCCATTATCTCCCATCCTTATGAGATGAATTTCGTGCGCAATAAAAAGGGGTGGCTTCTTTTCACCAATGGAGATATACGGCAGATTTTTATGGACCCATCACCGGAATCGGAGGAGATTGTCAATGTTGCGCTCACAGTCAGGAAGGATAATCCCGAAGCCGGCCGCTCTCTGTCAATTGCCGGTTCATGGGACGGGTCAGAGTGCTGGACCTATCTTGACCGTGGCCGATTCTCAAAGGGAACGGCACAGGAAGGGCGCATTATTATAGATGATTCCAATGCAATCCGCCCCAACCTCCCGGCTGTTTCCCAGGCTACTCATCTGGCCTACGCTTCGGGATATGGCACTTTGGCTATAAATTATGGGTGCAGTTGGAATTTTATGGCTCTTCATAATAATCTGCCTCCTCTATTATCCGCCTATAAGGATGGGGAATGGAGTCTGCCGAATCCGGCATATATGATGCCTCGTTCGGCAGAGTCAGATCAAGGGCTTGCCACGCTATATCACAATAACGCCTATCGGTTCCCGGTCTCGAACCCGACCGGACTCACTGTTGATCCTGTTAATCCCGACTATGTATGGCTTGGCTCCTCCTTTTCAGGAATGGCTGCCCTGAGCCTGCGCGACCCCAAGGCTGATCCCATACATCTTGGTTCTCCTGCAGATCCATTGGCTTCCTATCCGGGATTCAAGGCTGTTTTCGAGGATGTGACGGGCTGGCGTGGATATACGCCTGTATCGGCTCCATCGTTTGATGGTGACGGGAACCTATGGGTAGCATATCATTATGTTGACGGAGCGGTTGAAGGCGATAGCCCCGCGTGGCTCTATTGCTGGCCCCGAGATAATCGGAAGAGAGTGCTCGAAACACGTAATGTATCTGAAGTCGCAGGGATTGAATATATGAAGATGCCCTGCAATGTCCAGATTAATGCCACAGTGAAATGTTTTGCCACCACCCATCCTGAGAAGAGGAACATTGTGTTCATGTATATCACTCCATACCCGCGCTATCTTGCTCGCCTTAACCATAAGGGCACATTAAATAACCAGGCTGACGATGAGATCGAATTGATTTATTATGTTGATGACCAGAATGGAGGGAGATGGCAGATTGATTATTGTCATGCTATGCTTGAAGAGCCCTCGACAGGTCTGGTATGGCTTGGAGATGAAGCTGGACTGCTATGTTTCGATCCCGCTTCTGAAGTGAAGGATGGTGTGATCAAAGGTGGAGTTCTTGATGTGGAATTTGATGGCGGTCATGGCAACCCTCTTTCTTATGTCGGTTGCAACGGCATGACATTTGATGGTTCCGGCAGGTTATGGGTCACTACAAGCGGCACCGGTGTTTGGTGCATATCTGCCGATCGAAAAAAGGTTGAGGCTCACTACACCACTGCCAATTCCGCCCTGCCTCACGATACGGCATACGGAATCGCATGGAATCCCGATAGCCGATCGCTTATGATCTCCACGCAGGAGGGTTTGGTGGAACTCTGGCCTGACGCTTCTGTCGGATTTAATGCCGCTCACCTATCTGTATCTCCTCGTGAAGTTGGACCTGATTATACCGGAGCTGTTTCAATTAGGGGCGTTCCTTCTGGAGAGAAGATCGAGATCGTTGATAGGCATGGCAAGCCGGTTGCCGTTATTGCTGCAGATCCCTCGGGAGTGACACGCTGGAACCTTACGGATTCGGAAGGGAAAAAGGTAAAGAACGGCTTCTATATCCTGCAAGGGACTTTCGGAAGTGAGGAGATAGTGGTCATGCAGTAATTGCACGATAGGTTTCCGGACATCACCGTTGATTAGTTCCAAATTTGCCAAAAATAACCCGAAACGACCAAATTATTTGGCTGTTTCGGGTTATTTCTGTAAATTTGAAAAAATTTTAGAAAACTTGGTATCTGCAAACGATACGATTTCCGCTAATTGACTGCCGATGGAATCAATATTTTCACCCACAGTATATTATACGGTGGTATGGACAATGATAGGGCTTGCTGTGGTGGTGTTCGCGTGCCTTCTTAATGTTACGGCCGGTTACGGCATGATGTATGACCGTCGGTGGGGACCGACGGTAGGGAACCGTCTGGGATGGATGCTTATGGAGGCTCCGGTGTTTGTGGCCATGTTGCTCCTATGGCTGTTAAGCGGGCGGAGGGCGGAAGCTGCGCCGGCAGTTATGGGGTCGCTTTTCCTTCTCCATTATTTCCAGCGAAGTTTCATATTCCCGTTTCTCATCAAAGGGAAAGGGAAGATGCCCCTGAGCATCATACTTATGGGCGTTGTGTTTAACCTGGTGAATGCCTATATGATTGGCGGCTGGCTCTTCTATGTGGCGCCTGCCGGTCTTTACACCCCGGATTGGCTTCTCACGCCACAGTTTATAATCGGAACAATAGTTTTCTTTATTGGAATGGGGGTCAATATACATTCCGACCATATTATCAGGAATCTGCGCAAGCCGGGCGACACTCGTCATTATATTCCTCGCGGAGGTATGTACCGTTATGTGGCCTCAGCCAACTACTTCGGAGAATTGGTAGAGTGGTCAGGCTATGCCATCCTTACATGGAGCTTGGGAGGTTTTGCATTTGTTATATGGACTTTTGCCAATCTTGCCCCGCGGGCGCGTTCCATTCACAGACGCTACATATCAGAGTTTGGCGAGGAATATGACCGACTGGGCAGGAGATATATTCTTCCGTTCATATATTGATGATAACTTTCAACCGCCTTATGCTGTCATCCGTAAAAGTTACACTATAAACACTATAAGATGAAACTCTTCACCCCCGGCCGTCTTGGGCCGGTAGAACTGCGCAACCGCACCATCCGCTCGGCTGCTTTTGAAGGAATGGGGAAAGACAACGGCCCCACCGACATGCTCCGCGATTATCACTTTTCCGTGGCAGAGGGTGGTGTGGGTATGACCACGCTTGCTTATGCCGGCGTGTGCCGGTCGGCCCTTTCGTTTGAGACACAACTTTGGTTGCGTCCGGCTATTGTGCCACAGCTTCGGGAAATCACCGACGGAATACATGCCAGAGGAGCAAAAGCCTCAATCCAGATAGGGCATTGCGGAAATATGACTCACAGGAAGACGGCGGGTGGAACTCCGGTAGGAGCCTCAACCGGATTCAATCTATATTCCCCCACATGGGCGCGCGGGCTTAGAAAAGATGAGATTAAGCAGATAGCTCGCGATTTCGGCGAGGCTGTCAATACAGCCCGTGATGCCGGGTTCGACTGTGTGGAGGTTCACGCCGGACACGGTTACCTGATTTCTCAGTTCCTATCCCCATATACCAATCATCGGCGCGATGAGTATGGAGGTTCTCTTCAAAACAGGATGACATTCATGAATCTCTGCCTTGAGGAGTGCATGAAGGCGGCCGGAAGCGATATGGGGGTTATAGTGAAGACCAATATGCGCGATGGGTTCAAGGGTGGCCTGGAGATAGAAGATTGCCTCACGGTGGCTCGCGAGATAGAGCGCGCCGGTGTCCATGGAATTGTTTTGTCGGGCGGATTTGTAAGCAAGGCCCCCATGTATGTTATGCGCGGAGAAATGCCAATCTATACCATGACCTACTATATGAAACAGCTATGGCTCAAATATGGGGTAAGGATGGCAGGCGGATTCATGATTCCCAAGGAACCATACCGGGATCTCTATTTCCTTGACGATGCGCGTATCTTCCGCCGGGAACTCAAGCTTCCTTTAATTTATGTAGGAGGCGTGGTAGGACGGGAAACCGCCGATAAAGTCCTGGACGAGGAGGGCTTTGATTTCGTGCAGATGGGCAGGGCGTTGCTCAATGAGCCGGATATGGTGAACCGTATGCGTCAAGATGATAGCCACCGTTGTGGCTGTGATCATGTGAACTATTGCATAGCCCGTATGTATTCACGGGAAATGGCCTGCCACAAGCACTGCCGTGAGGAGTTGCCGCGTGGCATAATGAAGGAGATAGAAAAAATTAAGGCTCGTCAGAAATGAAAAAGGATTTGTCCGGCCGATGGGCTCTTGTAACCGGTGCAAGCAGCGGGATAGGGCTGTGCTTCTGCCGTGAGTTGGCTTCACGAGGATGCTCGCTCGTAATGGTCAGCAATCAGGATTGCCTTGAAAAGGTGGCCGATGATATAGCGAAGGAATATGAGGTGAAGGCGTTCCCTTACTTCTGCGATCTGACAGCCTTCAATAGCGCAGAGAAGATAACGTCATTCCTCGATGGCAAGGGAATAGAACCTGACTACGTTATCAACAACGCCGGCATATTCTCTTTCCGGCTTCTTAATGAAACCCCGGAAAGGAAAATAGACTGTTTCATCGACCTTCACGTGAGGGCAGTCACCTCGCTCAGCCGATGTTTCGCCTCCCGGTTTGCCCAAAGAGGGAAAGGGAGGATATTGAATATGTCATCGATGTCGTGCTGGATGCCTATGCCCGGAATTGCGATGTATTCTGCTACCAAAGCATACATAAGGGTGTTTAGCCGGGCCCTTCATTATGAAGTGAAAGATTCAGGAGTCAGTGTCACGGTGGCTTGTCCGGGAGGGATTGCCACTGACCTTTTCGGGCTTCCTGACAATCTTAAACGCCTTGCTGTGAGAATAGGCGCTCTGCAGACGCCGGAGCGTTTCGTGCATAAAGCTGTGGGCAAGATGCTGAAAGGGAGGAAGCAATATATCAATGGCTGGCTAAACCGGTTTTCAATTTTCTTCGTTGCAATATTGCCCACGCCGGTAAGAATGCTCATAAAGAGAAAGATGCTCGATAAGAATATAGTGAGATAAAAACTTGAATTTGTGGGATATTATGGCTAAATTTGCATAAAAATTAAAAATAATGGCAAATAAACTGGTTGAAATCATTCCTCATAACGCGAAACGTTTTGGCGAACGGGAGGCTTATCGGTTCTGTTGGCGAAAGGATGGGGAATGGCTTTCCACATCTTGGCGTGAGTTTTCATTGCAAGTAGATGTGGCTGCCAAGGCTCTTGCAATGCTTGGGCTTATAGAGAAAGACCGCATTGCAATATGCTCGCCCAATACTCCCCAGATACTTATCACTGAATTCGGGGCTTTCAAGAACCGCATATCCGCCATCCCCGTCTATTCGAGCAGTTCGCAGGGCCAGTTCGATTTTGTCGTTGATAATGGAGGAGCCTCACTATTGTTTGTCGGAGATCGCCACCAGTATCCTTTGGCCTATAATTTTTGGAAAAGCCATCCTGAAAAGATACGCCGCATCATCATCTTCAAGAATGATGGGATGGAGTTGAATCCCGATGATAATGTAAGCATCTTCTGGGATGATTTCGTAAGGCTCGGGATGTCGGCATCAGAGGATATTGCCCGTGAAGTTGAATTGCGCAAGGAACGCGCACTTCCCGACGATATGGCTACACTGATCTATACCTCCGGCACCACCGGCGAACCAAAGGGGGTTGTGATAACCCATGGCAATTATGATGCTTGCATTGAGAAGCATATCAGACTGCTGCATAGCGTCACCACATCGGATCTCTCGTTGGCTTTTCTCCCGATGAGCCATATACTTGAAAAAGCGTGGAGTTTTTTCTGTCTCACAAAAGGTGTGGCCATAGCTGTCAACTATGACCCGAGGATGATTCAGGAGAATATACACGATGTTCATCCCAATCTTATGTGTGCCGTGCCCCGTTTCTGGGAGAAGGTGTATGCCGGCGTGAAAGAGAAGATCTCAGCTATGAACGGGCTTCAGCGTATGATGGTGAAGCGTGCCTTGGCTGTGGGTAAGAAACGCAATCTCACATACGTGCGCACTGCGCGCAATGTGCCTTGGCTGCTTGAAAAGGAATACCGTTTCTGGGACCGTCGCATATTCTCGCGGCTGAAACACGCAATCGGCATCCCCGACCCTAATTTCTTCCCTACAGCTGGAGCGCCTCTGTCAGACCGTATATGCGAGTTTTTCCGATCTGTCGGGATTGATATAATCATCGGCTATGGTTTGAGCGAGACCACGGCCACAGTCACTTTCTTCCCCGAATATGATTATGAGATTGGCACTGTCGGTCTCCCTCTTCCGGGACTTGAAGTTAAGATTGACCCGGAAAATGATGAAATTCTTGTGAAGGGTGCCACCGTTACCCCCGGGTATTACGAAAATCCTGAAGCGAATGCACAGGCGTTTACAGCCGATGGCTTTTTCCGCACGGGCGATGCCGGCTATTTCACGCCTTCAGGGCAATTGGTCCTTACCGAGCGTGTGAAAGACCTCTTCAAGACTTCTAACGGCAAATATGTGGCTCCGCAGATGATGGAGAGCCGGCTGGCAGAGAATAAATATATTGATGAAGTGGCTGTCATAGGCGACCGCCGCAAGTTTGTAACGGCATTGGTTGTACCCAATTTCCCGCAGCTGAAGAGATGGGCGGAAAAGGAGGGGATACCCACTGATGATTCTGAACAGCTGGTTAAGAATCCTAAGGCTCTTGCCTTCGTGATGGCGGAGATTGAGAAGCTTCAGAAAGATGTAGCCGGATATGAGAAAATCAAGCGTATCTGCCTTCTCCCTCATCATTTCGCCATTATGCACGGAGAGGTGACAAATACGATGAAAGTGAGGCGTCCTGTAGTGGCCAAGAGGTATGCACGCGAGATAGAATGGATGTATTCTGATGCATACCCTCTGAAATAGGGATATTCCGGCAACTCTGATATTTCCGTTAAATTTGATATTAGATTGACAATGATAACAGCAGAACAATTAAAAGATGTGGCTGAGCGTCGCGATGCCCTCAAGCGTTACCTCGACATCGACTCCAAAAAGATTGAAGTGGAGGAGGAGGAGTTGCGCACGCACGTGGCCGATTTCTGGGAAGACCGCGAGAAAGCGGAGGCCCAGATGCGCAAGATAAAGGGTTTGCATTTCTGGATTGACTCATACACGGCTCTTGACAAACAGGTCGGTGAGCTTGAGCTTGCAATGGACTTTTTCAAGGAAGGCCTTGTGGAGGAATCCGATATTGATTCGCAGTATGATGCTGTATTGAAAGAGATTGAGAAACTTGAGCTTCGCAATATGTTGCGCCGTGAAGAGGATAAGCTTGGTGTGGTGCTTAAAATTAATTCCGGTGCCGGCGGCACGGAGAGCCAGGACTGGGCTTCCATGCTCATGCGCCTCTATCTGCGTTATGCTGAGCGTCACGGTTACAAGACCTCTATTGCGCAGCTTCTCGAAGGGGATGAAGCAGGCATAAAATCTGTCACCATCAATATTGAAGGTGATTACGCTTACGGCTTCCTTAAGAGCGAGAATGGTGTGCATCGTCTGGTGCGTGTGTCTCCATATAATGCTCAGGGGAAACGTATGACAAGTTTTGCTTCGGTCTTTGTGACTCCCCTTGTCGATGACACTATAGAGATTGAAGTGGAGACGGCTCGCGTTTCCTGGGATACTTTCCGTTCCGGTGGTGCCGGGGGCCAGAATGTGAACAAGGTGGAATCCGGCGTGCGTCTCCGTTATCAATATAAGGATCCTTACACCGGCGAAGAGGAGGAGATCCTTATCGAGAATACGGAAACCCGCGATCAGCCTAAGAATAAGGAGAACGCGATGCGCCAGCTGAAGTCTATCCTTTACGACAAGGAGTTGCAGCACCGCATGGAGGAACAGGCCAAAGTGGAAGCGGGGAAGAAGAAGATTGAATGGGGTAGCCAGATACGCAGTTATGTCTTTGACGACCGTCGTGTCAAGGATCACCGCACCAACCATCAGACCTCCGATGTGAACGGAGTGATGGATGGTGAGATAGATGACTTCATAAAGGCTTATCTGATGGAGTTTGCTGCCACAGAGCAATGATCCCTTTTTTCGGAATCATTTATTCTCTATTTTCTGAATTATGACGCGGGGTGTTATTCCCCATAGACAATGATAGTCGCCTCTGAAGCAGGGTTTGTCGCCAAACACTGAGCAGGGGCGACACGTCATATCTAACTGCACCGTATCCTCTTCATTCTGCCCTCTGCCGAGAAAACCGGTATAGGGATGCGTGGCTCCCCATACGCTTACGGTGCGCAGTCCTACCAATGATGCAAGGTGCATATTGAATGAATCCATTGAAAGCATGGCATCGCAATGGCTCAGAAGAGCAAGCTCGCCCGGCAGCCCGAGATTGGCCTTGGCCATATTTATCACGGAGGGATATCTGTGGGCCATCGAGTCTATAGCTTCCTCCTCATTCTTCCCGAATCCGAAAACAAAGATGCGTTCGCCGGGAATGCTGTCGAAATGTTCCACCACCTTATCAAGCAATTCGAGCGGATAAATCTTCCCTCTGTGCTTTGCGAAAGGGGCTATGGCCAGCCAATGCTCACCCTCTTTTTTAGGAGGTGTTATGGTTGAGAATGCCTCCGGATTCCCTTTACCCCCCGGCATGTCTGAAAATATCGATGAGAATGAATCGGCGAGTGAAATGCCCGCCCGGCGGAATGTGTCGTCATATCTGGATATAGTGGTCTCCAGAGGGAGTAGATGCTTGTTCTTGCGTCTCGTGAGACGCGTTTTCTCCTTGCGTCCCTTGTTTATTTTACGCCAGCCTACCCCTTTGAGCGTGAAGAATGCACGCAGCAGTTTAGTGCGCAACACATCGTGGAGATCTATGAAATAGTCTATGCCATATCTCACTTTCAGGGAACTTGCCAGCCTATACAGTCCTGCCGCTCCTTTATAATTGCCGAAGTCAACGCCAACAACCGTCAAGTTTTCGGGTGCGTTGATGAAAAGCGACGCAGGATGATGTCGCGTAAGGAAATAGAAATGGCTGTCCGGATTTGCCCGGCAGGCATTATAGACTGTCGGGATAGACATGGCAATGTCGCCTAAAGCTGAAAAACGGGCTATAAGGATATTCTTATACTTGCTCCCCTTATTTTTTTGCATATAGCACCGGATTGGTGGAAGGATCGTTATACATCTTCATCTGGCGATACACTTTCATATATTTCCGTCCGCCGGCTATGTCATCAATAAGGGTATCGATAGCTTCAGAAAGATCCTTGCGCTGTTCAAGCAGCACGTCAAGCTTGCCACGGCACTTGGCAATATGCTCTGCATCGGCATCGGTGCGTTCTGCTTGCTCGCGCATGTGCCAGATCTTGAGCGCTAAGATCGACAGGCGGTCGAGAGCCCAGGCCGGTGACTCAGTGTTGATAGTTGCGTCATCACTCACTTCAACATCCTTATACTTGTTGCGGAACCAGGTGTCAATATCCTCCACCATATCGGTTCGCACCTGATTGGAACGGTCGATGCGGCGTTTAAGTTCAAGAGCCTCGGCCGGGTCGATATGGGGATCACGGATAATATCCTCCAGATGCCACTGCACAGCGTCAACCCAGTTCTTTGCATAGAGGATAGCCTCAAACGAACCTTCCTCATAAGGGTTCACGCAAGGGGAGTCAACATTGTCATATTTATGATAGTCGGCCACAGAGCGGTCGAAAATTTCATTACAGGTTGCGGTTATGCTCATAATCCGTTTATTTGAGTGTAATTTTGGTTTTATTCCCCTAACTTAATAAAAAAATCCGAGACTGCAAAAAATAAAAAGACGAGGCTGTCTAACAATTAAAGTTAGGCAGTCTTCTTTTTTGTGTTTGTAATTCGT
>CAMWXH010000012.1 GCA_947178165.1 uncultured Porphyromonadaceae bacterium
TAAGCCGCCCCCGATGTTTTTGAAGCATCGGGTGCGGCGCTTTTAAATTATCTTGTAGCTTATGAATATTTCAATCTCTAATCAATTTTGATTTCACAAATTACAAATCAATTATAATCTCACAAATTACAAATCAATTGTTGATTTCTTCAATCGATATTGAGAAGAGTTATTTCACTATCACCTTGGCTGTGGCTTTGCCGGCCTTTACCATATAGACTCCTGGAGCCACTGACACCTTGAGGGTCGAGGCGGGAACGCCGTTATAAACCGCATGGCCGTCGATGCTGAAGATGGAGACCTCCTCTCCTGCCACATTTGCTACACAGATGGCAGAGTCTTTGGTATAAACCTTCAATGACTGAACAGCCATCCCACCTATGCCTGAAAGATCAACTTTTGCTACATTTGATGCGCGTGATTCTCCCTTGTCAAACACGGCTGTCACACGGTAACCTTCCTCTGCAGGCGCTGCGTTCTCAAGATATGTGAGGTCGCTCACCGGCTCGGCATTGAGTTTATCTTTTCCACGATATACGTTGTAGCCCTGAAGCTTGGCAAGATTGATCGGGCCGTTCTTGGTGGTCATCGTCACATCGTCAACGAAGAAGAGGAACTTATTAACCGAGATGCAACGGATTGCAAAATATTTCGATCCCGCAGGAAGCTCAGCCGTAAAGAGAGTCCAGGCAGTGGGCACATTCCTGTGTGTTGAAATGAGTTCGAAATCTTTCACGTCGGTTCCCTTGTCAGATACGAGCATCTCAAATGTCTCAAGGGCCGCGGGTGAATAACTGCGTGCATAGAGGCTGACTGTCTGGGCACCCCCTGTCAGTTCGGGCGAAATCATCCAGTCGTCGAGCGTGGTGCCGGTGTCGCCATAAGGATAGACAGCCGTCATGAACTTATGGCCTGAATATGCCTCGAAGCCTTTCTCATAACCGACAGGTATCACTTCGCTGTCGCCATTGTCGAATACAAAGAAGGAGCCGGGAGTGTAACCGAAGGGGAAGAAGAAGTTCTCGAACATACCGGGCTTGTGGCCATCGCCGTCATAGAGTGTCCATTCTCCCACTTTCTCGCGCTCCCAAGATGTGTAGCTCTCAAAGTTATCTGTCATGGCAACCGGTGTCACGTGAGTGTCGGCCACCTCTTCCCAGCCGAGCTTAACTCCTTCAGATGTCTTTTCAGCCTTGAGGTTAGCGGGAACCGGATAGTCGGGGAAGACAACTGTGCATACAAGGGTCGGAGTCTTGTCGTCAACGGCATTCTCATCCTTGTCATATTTCACCACTGCATGGAATTCCACTTCATCATTTTCAAGCATAGAGAAGCTCTGATTGAAACGAACCTTCGCGCTCTCGCCCGGAAGAAGGGCCTTGCCGTCGGCTGTGCCTACAAGCTCGCCATCACGGTAGAGTTCTACAGTGTAGCTTTCGGCTTTCTCTGTGCCATAGTTAACCACAAGCACGTTGAATGGATTGGTTGAGCCTGCGTTCTGAAGAGTTGCTGCCTGAATCTCCTTAGCCATAAGGTTATTGTCGAGCACGTTATAGACGAGGAAGTTGTCGAAGAACTCGCGTGACATGCCGTTGCAGACAACATTGATTTCAAGACAGATCTCCTGACCTGCAAATTCATCGAGAGGAACGGTGATCTCTTCCCAGTCGCCAACCTTGAGGATATCCTCGTAGCCATGGAAGGTCTTTATGGTTTTCTCCTCGCCATCCGCAGTGATAGCCAAAACGTTGATTTCGTTGGTATCGTCAATGTGAGTGACATAGTGCCAGAATGAGAATGTGGGATGCTTCCCTTCATTGATTGCGATTCGGCCTGTGCGGAAACCTGACTTGCCGTTCATAGCCTTTGCCTGATAGCCCACGAAACCGTTGTCGCCATCCTGAGAACCGACGTAGGTCTGTGAGTTTTCGAATGACGCATCGTTATAATAACCCCAGTAGCTATATTCTTCAGCGTCATACTGAGTCATGCCGCACGCGCCGTGAGAGGGAGCATTGTTGGGGAATGACTCCTCAAACGGCATCTCGTAGGCCTTTCCTACGGCCACGAGGTTCGATACAGTCAGGCCTGTGCTTCCGGCATCCGTATAGGCAATGACCGCGAAGTTCATGATGCGCTGTTCTTCGTTGGCAGGAACGGCGGTGTAGGCATATTCAGTTTCTGAAATGCCGGTTGCCACCTCAATCTGGTTGCCACGGCGGTCGGTGGTGAGAATAGTATATTTCACAAGAGCCTGATTAAGCTTGTTGCCATCATAATCCACTTCCGACGGAACCCAGCTGATTACGACCTCGCCAACATCTTCGGTTATCTCTGCTGTGACGCTAACAGGTGGAAGAGGAACGTTGGGGCCTACGTGAACTGTTATCTCGGCCGGGTTTCCTGCGCCATCCGCGTTATAGGGAACAACCTTATATGTATGCTTACCCATGGTAAGGGCGGGATCTTCATCCAAATAAACCACCGGACGGCCGGGGATGATGTTATCCGTGAGGGTTGCTATGAGCTTGTCATCACGGCTTATCTCTATCTTATCGAGCTTGTCGATATATGCACCCGATGCCGCCTGAGATGGAGCCGTGAAGGAAACCTTCGCGCTCAGTGCGCCGCCGAAGTCGGGAGTGACAGCAAGGTTGCCAACTGCCACCGGGGTGTCAGCGCTTCTCGGAGCCGAGACCTCAACGTCGTCAACGAAAAGATAGAACTTATATTTGTCGCTTATGGCGTGGATGCCGAAATAATAGACACCGCTCTCCTCGGGAACCACGTATGCATTCAGCCTGCGCTTCTCGGGATTCTGGTTGGTTATGTCAGTGGGTTCGATCAACCTGGTGTTCATTGCCTCCACCGTGTTCTCCTTTCCGAAGTAAGCCTCTACACGCTCGGGATCGCCATAGTTGCTTGCATCGAATGCAAACTCATACTGCTTGCCGGCCTCGAGATAGATAGGAGGAGTAATGAGCCAGTCGTTCTTGGGATTCAGCGAGCTGTAATTACAGTTCATCACGCCGTCGTTATATCCGGCCATCCAGTAGTAGCCCCATGTCTTGCCATCTTCATCGGCATCGACGATGTTGAAAGCGGCCACGCGGTCGTCGGTATCCTCTTTCTTATTCTGACCATAGTCGAATGTCTCAAGATATGGAGGTATGAAAGCGCCGGTCACAACCTTGTTCGAGGAAGTCGGATTGGTGACAGTTTCCCCTACGGTTGCATAGACCGTATAATAGTAGGGCACCACCTTATCCCCCTCGGGAATATCCTCAGTGAAGGTGGTTTCCTTGTAGTTGTCAGCCACTTTCACCTCCCCGGGATAGCGGGTCACGGTGTATGTCAAGGCGTCGGTGTCGATATAACCGCCGTTAGAGCCATGCTCGAGTGCATCCCAGGTAACGATGAATTTGCCGTCCTCCTCTTTGAGCACCACATTCTTCACTGCCGCCGGAGTGTCGGCACCCACGAAACAGGTCAGCTTCGCTTTTGCTCCGTTACCCTTATCGTTGCTTGCCACTACCGTGAAATCATACATACCGGCTTTCTCGACCGATACGTTTGCCGAAGCCTCCGCTCCTGCCTCTACGGTGCCTGTAGCGAAATCCACACCGTTGATGCGCACCGTGTAGCCGAGCTCTCCGCTGATTGGCGAGCCGTCGAAGGCCATGGTGGGCGCGGTGAACGTGATCTTACCGCTCAACGAGGGGCCGTCGAACTCTACAGCAAGGTTTTCAGGAGCCGCCGGGGCTTCCATGCTCGATGTGAGCTGGGGCACCCAGAGTCCTGCCACCTGCTCCCCGCCGGGAAGGTCATAAATCAGGGTGGCTTTAGCTGTCTCCGTATCAATCTCATAGAGCGCGCTCTTATCAATTCCGGGAGTATATACATAATAAAGCTTACCGGAATAAGGGTCGAAAGTGGCGGCCGAGAGATAGGCCGGCTTCAAGCCTGTCTCACCCACGAGAGTCATATCGCCTGTGGTCTTGTCAACAGTATAAAGCTTTCCGCTCATCTCGATGGCATAAAGCACGCCTTTCGGAGAAACGGCGCAGCCGCTCCAGGCGGAGTTGAGCTTCTTGATTGTGGTGCTCTTTCCGGCTTTGGGATCGAGAACACCGAAGTTCATCACCGTGCCCTGAAGGCTGTAGAAACATCCATAGATATTTTCGGTGTTAGCATCGTACGACATACATGTTCCCTGAGAACTGAGGTCGCCATCGGCAACACCTTCCATCTCCCAAGTTTCTGCATTATAGATATAAGTGGATGGAAGCACTGTGGCTCCGTCATACACCACGAAGCTATTCACAATCAGCTTTCCGTCGGCATAGACCGCCCCGCCGTTGGCATACATTCGGGAATCGGTGTGCTCGGCTTCAAGTTTGGTCGGCACTCCGCTGGTGGGAAGGGAATAGACCCCGACATTGGCATTATAGGAGGGCCATTGTTTGGATGATAGCACCACGGCGCTCAAGGGGATGCTCGTTGCCGTAGGCGCCTTTGAGGGAGCCTGCTTCACGGCAGCCTTAGCCCCTGTGTAGGTGGCGGCGCGGTCGGCCATTGCTGCATCTCCTTCATCAGTCTGGTGCATAACCGGGACCGGGCGGAAGCTCTTTGGCAGCTCGTAGCCTGTACGGCCATGCTCCCTGCTCTTCTTCTCTACAAGTCCCTCTGCAAACAATACGCCAGTTGTGCCGGTGAGCACAAGGCTCATGGCAAGCGTTTTCAATGTAGTCTTTTGCATGCTGGTTAGTATTTGAATGGATATATTACTTTTTTACAACAATTTTCACAAATTTATGCCATTTGTGCTGATTTTTGCTTATCATAGTTTAAGATTTCGTGTGCTTTTTCTTTTTTTTGTGTGTTTTCCGTTCAATAAATTTTACTCTATAGGGATTGTATGTTTATTTAAAACGAATGCATACTTCCCTTATTGCTTTCGCAAATAAGGGAACGGCGAAGGGTATGATCATGAGGGTCTGGGGAGGCTATCAGTGGGGGCGTTTCAGGCTCTCCCTTTTAAGCTTGCTCAGATATTCGGGAGTGACGCCAAGATAGGAGGCGATTACCTTCTGAGGCACTTTCTCAAGGATCTCCGGGCGGTCGGCATAGATGCTCCTGTAACGCTCGGCCGCCGTGCCGTTGTGGATGGCCTTGTTCTTGTGTTCCTGATAGAATAGCTCTCCATAGGCATAATCGAGCATCCAGAGGGCAAGGTCTTTGCTCTCGTTGATGGCTTTGCGGAAGGCATCGCGCTTTATCACGAGCACCTCGCTCTCGCAACAGGCCTCCACCTGATAGTAAGAGGGAAGATCCATCACGAAGGAGTGTTTCGACATGAACACCGTGCCGGCCAGGGCGAACCCGAAAGTACGCTCGCGGTCACCGTTCATATCAACGAAGCGTATTATCCCCGATTCGACGATAAACACATCGGGCACCATCTCCCCGACGCCTATCATGATATCGCCACGGGAATAGGTCACTTCCTGTCCGAAATCTATCAATATGTCGATGGCATCGTTAGCCGGGAGATAGCCCAGCTCATTTTTAAGAAGCACTTTGAGTTTTTCCCTGTCCATATCGATTCTTTAATGAATGTAGCGATTTAAGCTTTTCTGGGTAGCGTCACTTATTTATTCAAAATTATATATTTCCACCCGAATATGCAACACATAGAGGCATTTATTAAAGTAGTTTAAATTAAGGCTTCGTTGCAAAAAATCTAAATGGCGTGCCGACATCACATCGGCACGCCAACCTTATGAATCAAAACTACTTCACTGTCTTATTTCACTGCCACCTTGCGGTTGTTGACAACATATATTCCAGCCGGGAGGCTAACCCTCTTTTCGCCTGCGAAACCTTCGAGACGCAGTACGGTGCGGCCTAATAGGTCATATACCGTAACATCTGCCTCATTCTCTGCCGAGATCAGGATTCCACCGGCCACAGCCTTTATGCGGAGGGCGCCGGCCTGGATAGATTCAACACCTGTTGTGACGCCTGTCATTGTGAAATGATGTTCTGCATTAAGACCCGAGAGGTCGAGATATTCCTCACTCTCATAGTCGTCGAGCTTATCCTTGGAAGCCTTCACCTTATACTTCTTGTCGGGCTGGAGCACATTGACAGTATATTGTCCATTCTCATCGGTAGTGGTCTTATACACCACATTCTCCGGGCTTTCGAGAGTGATAGCCACATCGGCCAACGGCTCCTTCGAAGTAGCGTGGGTAACGGTACCGGAAAGAACGGCGACATCCACACCTGTAGTAAAACCAACAGTCATAAAATAATTGTCCTTAGAACCACTTGCTGGTAAAGTTTCAAGATTGGAACTATTCTTGTATTCAATCGCAGAGCCGCTTACATACTGATTCCAGTAATTCAAGGTTGGATAACCCTCGGGAGGATTGGGAATAAATGATTGTGTCAGTACATTTATACCATCTCCTTCATAAATAAATGGCTCATCAAATTCTACAGTGAATAATACACCTCCATCTTGTTTACTAATGCTGACATTGCCATCATAAACTTTCTGCATCATCTCTACATCCGAGAAAGAAGTCCTTCCATTTAAGGAAGATTCTGTTACATTCTGAATATATACCTTGAATTCAGCTTCAATAGGGTTCTCTCCCGTATATTTTCCGAAATATGATAAAGCCTTTATTTTGGTATTTGGGGTCAGACCTTCCGCATAAGAAGCAATCCTATCTTTTGAATATGTCGTTTCTCTAACAACATAACCTCTATATGAAGAAGCTCCTATGGGACCATTTGAGGTTCCTGTCTCTGGGCCGACAACATATTGTGACCCCTCAGCTGATTCCTCCTGCACTGTGACCTTAATAGGATCAGTTGCTGTTACCTTATCCCCCAATTTAACCTCAACATAGGCTTCGTATTCTCCGGCTTCATGCAACATGCCAGACATTTCGAATGATAGAGTGGCTCCGGGAGCCATATCTTCACTCTTGGCTACACAGAATTCTTCATCATCCACAAACAGGGTTACAGTATAATCAGTAGCCTCAAGCGCATCACCCGCATTAGATACTTCCACACTTACAACAAATGGATTATTAACCATTGCTGAGACCGGAATGTTGGAAGAAGCAATTACCAACTCAGGTTCAACCGGCAAAATAGTAAAGCCATAGATGTCATCAATATTGAAATCTTTTGCAGTTACCTTCACATACCACTCACCGGCAGGAATATTCTCTACTGCTATAAAACTTCTCTGATATTTTCCTTCAACTCCAGTATCCTCTGACGGCCTGTATGCATAATCAACATCGTCAGAATCATACGCTATATTCCAGTTTGAACGGTCATTAGAATACTCTACCTTTACTTTGTAATACCTATCTTCAGCATAGCCGCTAAGCATTAATATCTCTTCGGCATCTACACTCATCTTTGATGTGGTTAAGTAAGATTCTTCTGAATATGAGGTAATGGCGATCTTATGACCATCAGTCGCATATTCTTCTGGCATTTCTGTAAATTTCCAGTCACCGGTGGCAATAAAGCCAACCGGAATAGATGAATTCTCAAAACCAATCTGAGCAACTCCATCTACGGGAACGGCTGCCGTTACGTTTGCATTTATATCATCAATTCCTTTCGCAGTAATCGTCATTTTATTTACAAAAACTCCGGGATCCTCATTAATCAAGCTTATGACCACATCAAGACTCTCTCCGGGCACTAAAGTCTTAGACCCAGCGAAATCCACACTGAAATCTGTGCCATCAAGTGTTATCTCTTCGATGGTTACAGGGGCAAGAGGAGCGGTATTCTTTATGGTGACTGTTTTTTTCTTCTGGCTTTCTTCAGTGACAACGCCCATTGTTAATGTGGCAGTGTTTAAGTTCCACCCCGCTATCCAATATTCCTCCTCAGTACCGGTAATAAACAAGCCTGCTTTCGGCTCATAAGGAATAAAGGTAAATTCTGCAAGTTTCACCTCTTTCTTATAATCCTTGCTCATATCGTCAATAACTGATATCTGTTTCCTTGAATAACTATCAGGCTTCGTAATTGACGCATTAATGTTCATTGTTTTGGTTTCTCCTACAGCCAGTGACTCGGGCAGATTAGTCGAACCGACAAACGTATAATCATCATAGCTAAATGCGTAGCCCCCACTGGGATCATAGCAATGATTAAGTGCGTAGCCATCTTCACCAGGGGTTAAAGGAGCATCCCCCGTATTGGTGACATCAATATCATACGTAATATGGTAAGCACCATTTTCATCTGAATAAGCGTTTTTATCAGCAACACGAGGATTACTTACCACAAAAGATTTTGCCAATTCAAGATTAACTTCCTCTGCAGAAAAATCATCTATATAAACCTTGTCAAGACGCAAACCAATTCTTGCATTTTCCTGGGCTGGGATTTCAACTTTCACCCATTCTTCTGTGGAGAGTTTTGGGATTTCTATTTCCATTTGTGTAAAGGAATAGGCATTTTCTCCATTCTTTTTCCCAATAGAGAAAAAGGTTATTGCACCGGTGCTTTCTTTTTGTTTTACATAAACTGATGCAGTTCCAGTAACTGCTGGAGTGTAAAGAATATCATAATAATAAGATGCCGCTTGTTTTCCTTCGATACATCCACTTCCACCTCGACCTCCATCTGATATCCATGTATATGATCCAAAAGAATAGGAACTTCCAGCAGTTCCGGATGCACCGGTTACACTGTGAATCCATCCTGCCGGATGAAAGTATTTGTCACTTGTTTTGATTTCATCATCAAAATTATACTCATAATTTTGAATCACCTCCGCGTTGGCCCCAAGGCCTACGAAGCAGAGAGCTGAAAATAAATGTAGTAATCGTTTTCTCATATATGATTGGTTATTAAGGAAAAACATCCCTGCGAACGCCTTTCCGATGTTGTTTCTCATAAATAAGTTAGCACCACTAATTTTAATAGGTTACACCACTTATTCCGTTTTCAATTATCATGCCTACCTTACCTTATAGTAATCTTATAGCGGTGGCTTTATACTTTTGTAGCAAATTTATCTATTATCTATGGAAAAATTCTTAACATAGTTTAAGTTCGGTGAATTATAGCAATTATTTCTTCAATGTTGATGTTATTTTGCTTGCAAGCCCTTCAATTCTGTGTGTTTATCTGCTCTCTCTTTAACGATTCCCCCAATCCCTTTATTTCATCTCTTCCCCTCCTTTCATTTCTCTCCTCCCCCTCTCTTCTCCTCCCCTTCGCGGAGCTGTCCTGTTCAAAAGTTCTGCTTTTGCCTCCCCCTTCTCCCCTCCCTTTGCATAATCCCCGTTTTTTTATTAATTTTGCCAAAAATCATGCAGTTAAGTTTTTACTTATGGCAAATCAGGAATTGACAGAACAAGAGATTGTGAGGCGCAACAGTATGCAGGCCCTCCGCGACCGCGGAATCGAACCTTTCCCTGCCGCCGAGTATATAGTGACAGGCCATACGGCCGAAATAAAAGAGAATTTCTCCGACGACCTTACCCCTCCCCGCGAAGTGGCTGTGGCCGGACGCATTATGAGCCGCCGAATCATGGGCAAAGCCTCCTTCCTGGAGCTTCAGGATGCCGACGGCCGTATCCAGATTTACGTTAGCCGCGATGACCTCTGCCCCGGCGAGGATAAGGATCTGTATAATGTGGTGTTCAAGAAACTTCTCGACATTGGCGATTTCATCGGAGTGAAAGGTTTTGTGTTCCGCACAAAGACCGGCGAGATATCCATCCATGCTCAGGAGCTCACAGTGCTTGGCAAGAGCCTGCGTCCCCTTCCAATCGTGAAGATGAAGGATGGCAAGGCTTATGATGCCTTCACCGACCCCGAGCAGCGTTACCGCCGCCGTTATGTCGATCTTATCGTCAATCCGGGCGTGAGGGAGATTTTCGTGAAAAAGACGAAGATGTTCAATTCCATGCGTGAATATTTCAATTCGCACGGCTATCTCGAAGTGGAGACCCCGGTGCTTCAGTCTATCCCCGGCGGTGCCGCCGCACGCCCTTTCATCACCCATCATAATGCACTCGACATCCCCCTTTACCTCCGCATCGCCAATGAACTCTACCTCAAGCGCCTAATCGTGGGCGGCTTCGACGGAGTTTATGAGTTCTCGCGCAATTTCCGCAACGAGGGCATGGACCGCACCCATAATCCGGAGTTCACATGCATGGAGATTTACGTCCCTTACAAGGATTACAACTGGATGATGGATTTCACCGAGAAGATGCTTGAGAAGATATGCCTCGACGTGAACGGATCAACCGAAGTGCAGGTGGGCGACAACGTGATAAGCTTCAAAGCTCCCTTCCGCCGCATCACCATGACTGATGCAATCCTTGAAAAGACCGGATTCGACATAACAGGGAAAAGCGAGGAGGAACTTCGCGCTTTCTGCAATCAGAATAACATCGAGGTGGAGGATTCGATGGGCAAGGGTAAGCTGATTGATGAAATCTTCGGCGAGACCTGCGAGGGCAGCTTCATACAGCCCACTTTCGTGACCGATTATCCTATCGAGATGTCGCCTCTCACCAAGCGTCACCGCGACAACCCCGAACTCACCGAACGTTTCGAGCTTATGGTCAACGGCAAGGAGCTGGCCAATGCATATTCAGAGCTTAACGACCCCATCGACCAGTATGAGCGTTTCGTGGAGCAGATGCGCCTGGCCGACAAGGGCGACGACGAGGCTATGATAATCGATGCCGATTTCATTCGCGCGCTCGAATACGGCATGCCCCCGACTTCGGGAATGGGTATCGGGATGGACCGCCTTGCAATGCTCCTCACGGGCCAGTCAACAATCCAGGAGGTGCTGCTCTTCCCGCAGATGCGCCCCGAGGTGAAGGCGAAGTCTGAGGATCAGGAGGAAAACGGTAACGCCGGAAAAGCGGAGTCCAATAATTCCAATCCAGAATAATGGAAGCTATAAAGAAAATAGCAGTGATAGGAGGCGGGAGCTGGGCCACAGCTCTCGCCAAACTGCTCTTGGCCAATTGCGACCGCATTGTGTGGTATATGCACCGCCAGGACCGTATCGACGATTTCATCAAGTCGGGGCACAACCCGGTTTACCTTAGCGATGTGAGCTTCGACACCTCGCGCATCGATTTCACTTCAGATATCGACCGTGCGTGCATGGCGGCAGATACTCTCCTCTTCGTCACGCCTTCCCCCTATTTCCGCGATACGGCCGACAAGATTACGGTGAATATCTCGGAGAAGAATGTGGTTTCCGCTGTGAAGGGGATTGTGCCTGACCATAATATGATCATCACCGATTATATTGTTCAGCAATTCGGCTGCGACCCCGACAACATGCTTGTGATCGGCGGCCCGTGTCATGCCGAGGAAGTGGCGCTCGAACGCCTCAGCTACCTCACCATCGGATGCCACGACATAGCCAAGAGCCGCGAGTTTGCAGCTTTCCTTGCCGGCAAAAGGATGAAGACAATAATCTCGACCGATGTCGATGGCATCGAATATGCCGCCGTGCTGAAGAATGTCTATGCCATAATGGCAGGGATAATCAACGGCATGAAGACCGGCGACAATTTCATGGCTATGATGGTCTGCAATGCCATACGCGAGATGGACCGTTTCATCGATGCCATAGCCCCCATGCCGGCGCGCGACATCGACCGCTCCGCATATTTAGGCGACCTCCTCGTCACCGCCTACAGCCGGTTCTCGCGAAACCATAATTTTGGCTCGATGATCGGAAAAGGATACAGCGTGAAGGCGGCCATGATGGAGATGGCTATGGTAGCCGAAGGATATTACGGCACCAAGTGCATCCATGAGATAAACGCCGCCGGGCCTGACGTGGAGATGCCTATCCTTAATTGCGTCTATGAGATTCTTTACGAAGGGAAGAATCCACACCGCGCCCTCAAGGGGATAACTGGCTCATTCACCTAAACCGCACGCCCCGGGGAAACGTTATAACTATAAGCCGATAGGCTTTATAGGCAATTAAGGCAACTTAGGCCTTGTAGGCAATTTAGGCTTTATAGGCTTTATAGGCAATTTAGGCGTTATGGCCTTCCGAATGCGGAGCCACGGGGCGGGAGCTTGCAGCTTCCGCAAAATCCGAGGGGCTCGATGCCCCGCAGGATTTTCCGCCTACCCAGCCTAATTAGACTATGCCGCCTATATCGCCTACCTCTATCCGTAAAAATAGTAGAAAAGCAATTACTAAAAATATAAATAACCCTATGAAAACAATTGATCTTAACATTCAGGATGCAGTTTATTTCGCAGAGAAAGAATATGAAGCCCTGAAAGATAAATCAGTAGAAGCAATCACTACCCTTGAAGAGGGCACCGGCGCAGGAAACGACTTCCTCGGCTGGCTCGACCTGCCTTCAAAAACACCAGAAGCCCTCGTTGACCGCATCAACGCCACTGCAGAGCGTCTTCGCGAAAATTGCGACTACGTGGTGTGCGTAGGCATCGGAGGCTCATATCTCGGAGCCAAGGCCGTAAACTTCGCCCTCGCTGACTCTTTCGCAGATTTCTATGCTCCCAAGCCCAAGGAGCCGAAAGTGCTTTATGCAGGCCAGAACATCGGTGAAGACTACCTCGCAGAGCTTCAGAAACTCCTTGAAGGAAAGAAATTCGGCATCGTGGTCATCTCCAAATCAGGCACCACAACTGAGCCCGCTATCGCTTTCCGTCTCCTGAAGAATCAGCTCGAGCAGCAGGCTGGCAAGGAGGCCGCTAAAGACCTCATCGTGGCTATCACAGATGAGAAGAAAGGGGCACTCCGCACAATGGCCGACCAGGAAGGCTATGAAACATACGTAATCCCCGACAACGTAGGAGGACGCTTCTCCGTGCTCACACCCGTTGGGCTCCTTCCCATCGCTTGCGCCGGCCACGACATCAAGAAACTTCTCGCCGGTGCAAAGGATATGGAACAGACCACACTCCATCCTTCTCCCGAGAATCCTGCACAGGAATATGCCCGTCTCCGCAACGCCCTTTACCAGAGCGGCAAGAAGATCGAGATTCTTGTGAACTTCGATCCCAAGCTTCACTATTTCTCAGAATGGTGGAAACAGCTCTACGGCGAGAGCGAAGGCAAGGATGGCAAGGGTATCTTCCCTGCATCTGTTGACTTCACAACCGACCTCCACTCAATGGGACAGTGGATTCAGGATGGCGAGCGCACCATCTTCGAGACTGTGATATCAGTAAAGAAGCCTGCCCTCACCCACCGCATTCCGATGAATGCATCCGACCTTGACGGCATCAACTACATTGCCGACAAGCGCATCGACGAGGTGAACAAGATGGCCGAGCTCGGCACAAAGATGGCACACGTTGACGGAGGCGTTCCCAACATCAAGATTGAGATTCCCTCGCTCGACGAATATAGCCTCGGACAGCTCATCTACTTCTTCGAGAAGGCATGCGGAATCTCCGGCTATATGCTCGGTGTGAACCCCTTCAACCAGCCTGGCGTAGAAGCATATAAAAAGAATATGTTCAAGCTCCTTAAAAAGCCTGGATATTAATCTAATTAGGTCGGATAGGCCTCTATAGGCTTTTTAGGCGAAATAGGCAGTATAGGCGAAATAGGCAGTATAGGCATTTTTGGCTTTTTGCTTCACAGGCCTTCTTGGTTTGCCTAATGCGTAGCCACGGGGCGGGAGCTTGCAGCTTCCGCAAAATCCTGTGGGGCTCGATGCCCCACAGGATTTTTTGCCTATCCCGCCTACATCGCCTACTCCGCCTATCCCTCCTACATCGCCTACTCTGCCTATCCCGCCTCCTATGCCTACCTCGCCTATACTGCAAAAATTTTGCAGTCTTTTATATTTTTTTATAAAAATAAAAAAGCCAAAAATTTCATTTGCGCCCTTTTTCATATTATCTTTGCATCAGAAAAATAAATTAGAAAAAAAAGAATTATGGCAAAGAAAAAATCAGCACCCAAATCGCCCAGCGTCCGCATCACCGATGCGGAAGAGAAGCGCAAAGCCCTCGGCGTGACCATGCAGCACCTTGAAAAAGACTTCGGTGCCGGCACCGTTATGCGACTCGGCGATGAAGCTGTCCAAGATATTGAGACCATTCCCACCGGCTCCCTGGGCCTTGACTACGCTCTGGGCGTGGGAGGCATCCCCCGTGGCCGCATCACTGAAATCTTCGGCCCCGAATCATCCGGCAAGACCACCCTTGCAATTCATATAATAGCCGAAGCCCAGAAACAAGGAGGAATATGCGCCATCATCGATGCCGAACACGCCTTCGACCGTTTCTATGCCGAGAAACTTGGCGTGGATGTCAACAACCTCTGGATTGCACAGCCCGACAACGGTGAACAGGCCCTCGACATTGCTGAGCAACTCATCAATTCCGGAGCCATCGACGTGTTGGTCATCGACTCTGTGGCCGCCCTTACCCCCAAGGCTGAAATCGAAGGAGAAATGGGAGAAAAGAATGTCGGACTCCATGCCCGCCTTATGTCGCAGGCCATGCGTAAGCTCACAGGCACAATCGCTCGCACACGCACCTGCTGCATCTTCATCAACCAGATTCGTGAAAAGATCGGAGTGATGTTCGGTAATCCGGAAACCACCACCGGCGGTAACGCGCTCAAATTTTACGCTACAGTCCGCATCGACATACGTCCCTCCACTTTCATCAAAGATGGCGACACATCGATCGGCCGCCTGATAAAGGTAAAGGTTGTGAAAAACAAGGTCGCGCCTCCTTTCATGCGCGCTGAATTCGACATCATGTTCGGCGAAGGGATATCGCGCTCAGGCGAGATAATCGACCTTGGCGTTGACTACGACGTAATAAAGAAATCCGGCGCATGGTTCTCCTACAACGGAAAGAAACTCGGCCAGGGACGCGACGCCGTGAAACGCGTCATTGAATCGCAGCCCGAGCTAATGGAAGAGCTGGGAAATAAAGTGATGGAAGCCCTTAAGTCTGGAAAAGCGCCCAGCAAAGGGAAGAAAACAAAGAAAAGCGCATCCGCATCGGAAGGCGAGACCACACGCTCCGAAACCGATGACGACGAGCCGATCGACGACGGCTACGAACCCGAAGAAGAAGCGCCGGCAGAAGACCTCTTCGGCGACGACTTCGAATTAGACGTAGAGGAATAAAAGCCATCGGCCCGATGGGCGCGGATAGGCACTATAGGCTAAATTTAGGCTTTATAGGCCTTTTAGGCTAAGTAGGCATAATGGGCGGGATAGGCATTCCTATTCCGCCCATTATTATTGCCTACCACGCCTATTCCGCCCACCACGCCTATATCGCCCACCACGCCTACCAGGGGCATTAATCCTAACCATAAAAACCCTAATCCCCTCCAAAAAAGTTAAAATCTTAATTTTCCTAAAAATTTCCTAAACACTCAAAAACTAAATTTAGTTTTTGAGTGTTTAGGAAATGAAAATTATCAAAAATTTCAATTAATTCTAAACAGAAAAATTATCAAAGCTTCAACGAAGAAACTTGATTAGACTCAATAAAAACACTTGATATTTCAATAAATTCTATCAGAAGACATAAGCTTAACTACCAAGCCCTAAGCGATATCATAGCAAAGCCACTAAATAAATGAAGGCTAAAAATTAGGGAAGAAGCTATAAAGATAACACAGAGCTAAAAAGAAAAGGGAAAAAAGAGATTAGGGAAACAAATCCGAATAAAACCGGTGCAAATACAAAATCGCCAAAAAAAGGAAGAAGGAAAAGACAAGACGCGGATAAAAAGGGTAAATAAGGATATAGGAACAATAGGATGGATTGGAAAAGAAAAAGATTAAAGAGCAAAGAGAAGGGAACAATAGATAAGGAGATAAGGAGAAAAGAACAATAGAAAGAGAATAGAGCAAGAATAAATATTATGGAGTAATTAATTAAACGTGGAGGAGGGAGCCGTGAGGTTGCCTCCTTCTTCTTTGTAACCCTCACGGGGCGAGCTTGGATGCTCACCCCGGAGATATTCAGTTTGCTTGTGGAGATTACCCGTATTTGACAAGTAGAAGAAATAATAGGAACAGGAACCCGTCTGGAGAAAAACTAAAGCACGGCGGCAATATTGCGAATCCGGTCGAGTCTTGCCTTAAACGTGGAGTCTTTATTAAGACGGTTTTTATTATATGCACTCTGCGCATTCATCCAAAAATCGGAATCAATACCTAATGCAGCCTCTATAAGCATCGCATATTCGAGGGTGAAATCCCTTTTCCCATTTATCAGTTCATTTAACAATGATACTTTCACTCCTATCTCATTGGCGAGTCGGGTTTGCGTGATTCCACGCGTTTCTATCTCCTCCCTCAGAAATTCTCCCGGATGCGTGGGCTCATAAGGGGCGAGATTATTGGCAATCATATCTGTGGGTATTCCCGGAATGGTTATCATATCAATCATAATGGTTTGAGAGTTCTATAATATTACATAATGTCAGTATTGAGGATCCTTGTGTCTCCGTTAAAGTGAATTCTACTCTATACTGGATATTGATTCTAACAGAAAATCTTCCTTTCTTATCCCCTTTTAAAGCTTCAAAATGCAAAGAATTTAGCTGATATAGAAATTCCGGATTTGGAGCGGCCTGAAGTTGTTCCACACGTCTCTTATACCCCTTTATAATCTCAGGTTGAAACCTATGTCTTTTATTCGAACATTTTCCATATTCATATAATTCCCGCAAATACTCTTCTTCAAAAGTGACAATCATAACCTACATTCATTTAAATGCAAATTTAAAATTAATATTCCAAATTCACAAATTTGTGAAAAAGATTTTTTACGAACAGCTTTATTTTCCCATATATAACAATCCGGGGTGAGCTTGGATGCTCACCCCGGATCCTATTTAATTTGCTTATAGAATGTGTTTATTTATCTCTTGCGGGCCGGATACCCACATACATATAATCAGGAAAATTTTTTAATTTAGCCACTTACTTTTAACTTAAGTGGAGAAATCATCGTTCAAATACGCATTTGTCAATTGAATTTTAAAAGATAAGGGAGTTAAAGACACTCCCTTATCTTTTAAAAATTAATTTGGTCTTTCAGACGTTGTTTTACCATCTGTTCCGTAATATATTCGACGATCATTTGAACCACCGAAATCATATTCATCACTTTGGTTTCCTGGCTTCTTTGTCCCGTCATTCCAATTGGCAAGTGTACTTCTGAACAAGACTTTCTTATAATTATTCTTATCTATGTCACAATACAACCACCCAGTTACAGAACCATTTTTCTTAAGCTGAGTCATGTTCTTGGATTCACCAGTGTTATCATTCTTTACACACCATAGATAAGTAGGACTCCATCCCAAGTCCTTAACATAAATTCGACGATAACCGGCAGTTAAAGTTGGTTCATCTTTATATTCCTTAGCCGAGTTATTATATGTCTTGTTATTCGTCAAGGCAAGATCATCTGTCTTAGCTTTGTCATCACTCCACGAACCATTTGTAAATATGACAGCGTTGTAGTCATTTGTATTCTCAAAGGTATATGACCATTTAGTATCATTTACCTTGGTCATTGCTTTATGCCCAGAATTTGTAGAGCCAACATACAAATATACGTGCGGAGTAGTCCAACCCTCAGGATTAGTGTAATAGATTGTATAACTCTCTGCACCGCCACCGCCGGATGGGCCGCCGGATTTGGGAGCGGATGCTTTGCTTGTGAACGTTACACTGAGAACACCGTCGCTGTCGGCAGAATAGAGGCTGCTCTTGAAGCTATGAGACTTTTCTGCTTCATTATCATACCAGTTAATGGTCTCAGGAATCTCTTCAATCTCTGTTTCCCAGTAACAATAAGTGTCTGAATATCTCTTATATTTACCTGACGGCGATCCTATAGTCTGGTCATTGGGATAAGAAGAGTAATCTCCATCCACTTTGTAAACATCACCTGCTGTCCAAACATCCAGTCCTTTCCAACTTGAGCTGTAAGGCCAATAGATGCGATATTTTATCTTGGCTGCATCCGGACTACTCGGTTTGGCTTTGAACATCTCATAGATTGTGGTCACATATTCAGTGTCGCTCACTTTCTTGAAGGCATCTTTTCCTCCGGCCGTTTCACCCGACACATTGTTACCATTATTCCATGTGTAGGTGTAGTTAAAGCCCCAGCCTTTCTCCTTGGTCACGTATGTAATCACATAATAGGTCTTGCCGTCGTAAGTCTCCGTGGCAGTAAGGTTTTCGCCACCCCAGTTCTTGTTCACGAGGGTCTTATATGAAGAGCTACCTGCCTTTTCCTGAACCTTCAGACGGAAGCCGGAAGGATCATTAGTGGTGTTCGGCGGAGTCTTCAACACATAGAATTTATATGTGATGTCGGGACGATTATCGAACGTCACCGGTTTTCCTATCTGAGATATGTAATTATCAGATGTAATTTCTGTAACATTCCCCTCTACAGTGGTAGAGAAGGTCTGCTCACTCTTATCATTCAAATCATCGATGCCGAACTTGAATATTTCAGCCAATGGCCAGCCGTTATATCGGGCTGCACCCGATTCGTTTCCATCCACACGACGCGAGAACGTATAGATCTTACCCGAGTCGGTCACATAATTGAATACAAAGCGCAAATCCTCTTTGTTGGAGTTCGTGACATAATTGAACACATATTCCGTAGCATCACGGTTATACTCAGGATTATACCAGCTTTTGTTACTGCGCATAGTCTTGGGGTCGCCGATAGCCACGCCGGGCCATGCCATAAGGCCTGCCTTGATACCATCTTTCTTTCTTGCTCTGGTCATATCCACTGAACCGTCTGCATTTTTGCCATATTCCTCGCCTGCGTCATAGATATAGACGTGAGTTGCACCCGTCACCTTAAAGGCGATTGTTGACTGGCTCACCTCCTCATCGGCATCATCAATGGCACGGACCTGCATGGCATACTTATCCACATTGCCATGCATATAGCTATTCGATTCTCCCGAAAGCATCAATGCACGTAGCCAATGGCCAATCTGCGCTTTTTCAAGACCCGGAGCCTCGCTCTTGGTCCAGTAATATCCTGCACGGGAGTCCCCCACCATCTTGTGTAACTCATTATGATAATACATCACCTTGGGGAGATAGATCATATTGCCGTTCAGATCCTCCACCTTGGAAGCGTAATATGTCTTGCCATCCTTAATCTGCATACCATTATCAAAACCGTAGGAGTTGCGTATAATATCCCACTCTGTTGTGTTTGGAATACGGAACCCGGGAGGACATATCACCTTATGTATGTTGGCATTCACATCACCATAGTTCTCACCCTTTGCAGGAAGGAAGTAACCACCGGTTGCCCCGCTATTGAACTCTCCACCGTCGGAAATGTAATTGGTCGTCACATCTCCCGATTGCGAGAGGATAGACATGCCGGTAGCCGTTGCGCATATGTTACGGTCGAGCCAATAGCGGTTACCGAAGGAGCGCACTTCATAATAATACCATCCGGCCTGAGCATCACCTTTCTTCTCGTATGTGAGGGGGGTAGTATCGTCTGAATCTGAAGTTGAAGCTTTAACCCGATGGAAAAAGCCGGTATGATAGATATCAATGGGAGGCAACTCAATTCCATTTACCATAATGATCAAATCGCCCACAAAGTAACGGAGTCCGAATGAATCGGATCTCGCTTTAAGCGTTATCACATTTCCGGCCACAGTCAGGTCGTCGGGGGAGAAAGTCAGGCCTTCGGTCTTGACAGTTACCTCGTCATCGCTATTATAGACCTCACTGGTAAGGGTGAGTTTATACTCATATTCCCATTTATCTCCATCTTTGCTACCTCCATAATAATATGGGATATGAAGACCCTGATTACGGATTCTCCCTTCATTAGCTGCAGAGGAGACACCATAAGTGGTTGTGCTCTTGAGGAAGTTCCAATAGTTGGTGTAACATAGATCATTGGTCTTGGTCACGCTTGCATTGTTCTCGGTATCGGAACCACGATAAGATATTTTCAGAGAAGCCGAACATATCTTTGTCGGGTCGAAGTCGCCCGACCATTTTACGTTAACTTCACGAGTAAGTCCACGCCAAGTGACACGAATCTTACCCTCCATCGTACCCATATCATATTTGGAAGCATTTGAAACAACCAGATGATAACCTACTCCGGAGTTTGATGTTGATTCAGTGTATTCACTATCGTTCGATTCATTGGCAGATAGTTTGGAAAGGCTTTCAAGTTTAAGCCATTCAGCACCTTCAATCACCTCAATAGAGAAATCATTGTTAGAATAGGCTTGCTTATTTGTAAAGTCTGCCACTGAAGCGGGATATTCCGAAGAGGAGATTTTGGAGAATAAGGATAAGGAGATATAATTCTTTGTGGCATTGAGGTTAGCCTCATATTCCACACCAAGTTCACGCACACCATCCGAGGCAATAGATAGCACTGCCGGCACGTGGTCGTGGATATCGGTCTCTATTATATCCTGCTGAGGGTTCTGCGCCGCAAGTTCGCGAGAGGCATACCCCTTCCCCTTTACTTTCTTGATTGTCACATCATACTGATGGTTGGCTGTGAGGAAAAGGTATTCCCATTTATTCTCATCATTCTTTTTGCGAAGGTCAACACGGTAGTAGCATGTCTCGCCGGCATATTCGCCACCTATGATAACAAAAGCGCGGTTATCATAGGAAGGATCATTCAGATTTTTGGCATCCGTGTAATTGGGTTTTGGCTGCGCGTAGGCATACACGAAATTCGGATTTTCGGAATCACTTGAAGGGGTCTGCTCCTCAGAATTCACTGTTCCGCTGCTGTTTTTGGCAAAACCGGTATTATCAGCTGCGCCAGACACACCCGAAGCTGTGTAAGCATTAGGAGCCGCACTCCATACGTTATAGCTTGTCAGCACAAAATTCTGCACCGTTTCCTCATCAGTTGCGACAGCAAGGCGAGCCAAGTCGCGACGCATAGCAACATTTATCCCCTTATTCAAATCCGCTTTACTGGCCATCGCCACGGAAGCCACATCGCCGGGTGTGCCCAATTCAAAGCTACCGGTCATGACTATGTTTCGGGCCTGTTTCACCAGATCGGTGGCCGCAACGCCATCCTTATCCTTATAAAGGGCATCTACTGTTGCAGGAGCAGTGGTATAGGTTCGGTTGGCAACCACAAAGAGATATACAGAACCATTTTTTAACTGATTCTTTACATCATCATTATATTTTACCTTAAGGGAATTTGAAGCATTACCCTCGCTCTCATCACCGCCATATCCGAATTTGGCAGTCTGGAGAAGAGTTGCATTGGCATAATTGCTTTCTCCTTTATATATCAAAACCGTTGCAGTCGATATATCATCGCTAAGGCTATATGCGGCACGGGTTGAAACGTGCTGCGGCTCAGCCACTGCGAGATTGATTTCGGCATAATCACGGTCGGGAACTTGATCCGGACTCATGAACCAGTCATCTTCGGCACATCCGGAGAAAAGGAGCGCCATCAGACAGCTGCAATATATGGTTAGTTTCTTTATCATGGATTTTCTTATTTTTAGGAGGCTGTCGCATCAAAGCGACAGCCTTTTTAATCATCTTTTATTTCCTATTTATATTGTTTTTTCGTTCCCTTCTTCTTGCCGAAGGACTCGCTTTGCTTATCCTTATCTGCTTAGTGGCGCTGTTCCATTCAACAGTATAACTCTCCCCTTCCGAAGCACCATTGACTTTCATATTACCGCTTTCATTACCTATTTTAGTCCAGGTATTTAGATTAATGGATGAACCATTTGAATACCATGTTTTATTACCATTTTTTTCCTCAATGACCTTAAAGTCATTAGTGCCTATAGAAACATTGTATTGTGTAGTTACACTTTCAAATGATTTCACTCCTCCACTTTGTGGCCAACCGTTAAATCCACCAGTCACTATCACATTAGCATTCTGCATATTAGAGTTTATACTTTCAATATTCCAACTATCATTAAGCTGATAATATAGCACTTTTGATGTGGATTTCTGAATGTCTGACTGCAACGAAGAATATTCCGACGATCGACAATTTTCGCTATTGCTATAACTACAGAATCGTAGTTTGGTATTATCGTCAGGAACCTCATATTTCCACCATCGGTCGGAACCAATAGTTTCCAAGTTCATCTTGATGTTATTATTGCCACTCATGCCATCTGTTCCACCGCTATAACTAATATAGACATCGCCATTATTAAATTCCGGCACTTTACCATTATGTGCTTTATAATAAACTGTTACATAATTTACAACTTTTATTTCCGGTTTACCGGCAGTTGCATTACCATTGGCATCAGTATATGCGGTATATCGGTCTTCAACCATAGAGAAGTCTTTAAGTTTAAGGGTCAACTTTTTGTCACTTCCACCGACAAGACTAATGTTAAGTTCCTCATCTAAGTCTCCAGGATGATCGAAGTCATAGTAATAATAATCTCCGACTTCTGTTAATGCATCTTTTCCTACTCCGACAAAATGACTTTTACCGTTAAACCATAAGTATAGCTGAGTAGTTCCGCTCTTCGGCACATAGATCCTGTATGGCATTGGATCTTCAACCACGATCGGATCATCTTCTTCCCCATTCCCTGCGTATGGGTTCTCATCGTAGAAATGGTTGGTGGTATAATCATCCCCACCATTTTCTTTAAGCACAAACCAACCCTCTTTATCTTCATAGTCGAAGAGAGGCACACCTACGGCTTCTCCTTTTGGAAAACGATAATCACTTCCAGTATGACCATTAGCCCACATCAAGAGAGTCTTTCCAGGTTCGGCCACACCTGAAAGCTCGTATTTCCACCAAGTTTTTCCATCAATTGTCTCCTTTTGCATTATGATACCGGGCCAAAGCTGCACTTTGTTCGGACTTTCTCCGGGCGTAGGATTCCAGGTTGGGGAACAATGCTCATCAGTGCAAATGGATTGTCCTGCTGCTGTTAAATTCTTATAATGAGCATTATTGAACCCAAACCATTCATATCGGTCAGTATTCAGTTTACTACCACTAACATTACCGGTATTAGGCAAATAATTAACGCCACTGAATTGGAAGAAACCACCGTAATCCTTACCATAGTTTCCAGCTGCTGTTGGATCATTCACATTAGCACCTCCATATCCTTTCCAACCTTTGAATGCAAAACCGGTTGAGAAACAATATTTCAATGCCGCATACCAATTATCACCATTCTTATCACCCACTGTTTTACCTGCATACTTGGCGTTATCGCCTTTCAAATCTACAGGAAGCTCAAGACACTGGTATGCGTATATATGAGGCTTTGTCCAACTGTCTGTATTCGCTTCCGAATGGAAGTGGATGATGTAGTTGGAAGTATAAGGTATCACCGTATAACGCACAGTCTTCTTGTGGCCGTTATTCTGCTTCAATTTATTGAAGAGGGTGATATCGTCGGCAGATGCATCAGCCGGCATCTTCACTTCGTATGTTACCTCAAGATATTTTCGGTCGGCATAGAACGGGATACCCTCGTCGAGCTGATAAACGTTCACACCGTCAACACCGCTTGAAGTTGCATCCGTAGCGACAGTGGGGACAAATGTATTGGCGATTTCTGCACCTGAATAACTTGTCAGTACATCACCTGAAGCATCTTTCCAGCGAGCAGAACCCCAAGTGGATTCCACGTAACCGATATTTGATGCATATTCCACATTATAAAGATATTTGCTATAACCGCCGGCGATAAGCTCGCGGAGATCTACCACGATTGTCTGCGGATTGACAGTGAAGCTGGGCTCTGCTTCAATCTCGTCTATATCCACACGTTTCTTGAGATTATTGGCAACCACATGGAAATAGCGGAGCGCCTTTGATTTGGTTTCATCTTTCCATACCGACAATGGGATTGCGTCGTTAATTTGCACCGTAAACTTACCTTCTTTAAAGCTCTTGGTGAAGATGAAAGCGGGATATTCGTTATTGTTGCTGTCAACATATTTTGGAGCCTCGAGAGAGAAATTCTCGGCTGTAACGTCAGTGTCAAAAGTCAAGGAATATTTCACGCCCGACTTCATGGATGCAATCTTCGAGGCGGAAATGCGGAGATAGAACGGACCGCCCACCTCTGCATCAAGAGCATTGTTGATCCAACTATATACATTCAAAGTGATGTTCCCTTTCGAATTGAGCAGATATTCATAATGGCAGCCACGATCGAGCGTGCGGACATTATTTCCATCCTTTTCACCAAGAGGGATATCAACTGTCAGCTCCGTGTCATTCTCATCTTTGAATTTAATATTAAGTTTCGATTCCTCTCTCTTTGAGAAAGTATTTTCGGGAACATAGAAAGTGTAGGTATGGTCCGTTCCCTTCAGATTGTTGCCCTTAAGCTGCAATCCAGCCGTGCCACTGGTTGCCAGTTCGGAAGAAGTGGCAAGGATCGGGAAAGTCTTGGCATAGTTGAAAAGATTGGCCTCGGTGAGAGCGCAGTAGTCACCGGCGGGTTTCTCCACATTCACCGTTACCTTTGCCACACAGAACACAAGGTCGGCATATAAGGTCTTGCTTCCATCGAAAAGCTGCGCCTGGTTTGAATTGAAATATTTTTTTTCAGAATTATCGCCATAATAATAAATATTCCCGTTGTCGCAACTCATAGGGAGACCATTAGCCGCTCCTGCGGTGGTGTTCGGATAGGCAAACATATCGGTGGTATAATCCAATATCTTACCGGCCAGATTCCCCTTAGAGGGATATGATGACTTCAAAGCACTCTCTTCATCGCTGTCGAAAATATTGGCTACCACATAGAAGAAATAATTCTTATCCTTCTTAAGATTAGATATAGTATATTTTGTGTAACCATTAGCTCCTGCAACGCCATTCTTTAGTTCAAACACCTGCACCGGCTCAGCATTAGCTGTTGCGCCATCGTATGCAAATAGATAGACGGTTGATATTTTTTTCTCCGCCTCTGTCGGAGCCGACTCCGACATTGCGCGCGTCGTCATATCGCTTGGCAGATATATGTGGAGGCCAGGTTCATTATCCTGACCGCCATTATCCGGCCGTATATCGAAAATATCGTCCGAGCATCCCTGGAAGCAAAGCAGAAGGGATGCAAGGAGCGATAATATGGAAAATCTTTTCAACATATCTTGTTTTTCATTAGTCGTTGGTTAATTCAGTCCTTTCTCTTTTATTTGCTTGCGGAAGGAATCGGCGTGTCATATTCAATTACTTCCACCTCTTTACTGCCCCAATCCTTTACGCCTACGTTAATGATTAGTTCTCCGGTTGAGGCTTCCACTCCGTTGATCACGAATTCGTAGATGTGGTTGCGGATGATGTCCCAGGCATCTTCTCCTTCTACTGGCTTGCCGTCGCTGCCGTATCTGCGGAATAAGATGGTGTTATCCCTCTCTTCCCCGTCTATTTCATAGACTACCTTAAGTTCTATCTCCTTATCGTGATCATGAACCTGCTCGGTCTCAGCATCGTCGCTGTCTATGTTATAGGTGTCAGGAACGTAAAAACGGATCATATCGGAATTGTTTGCATCCTCCGGAATCTTATCTGTGGCATTTACAGCAGGACAGCCGGAAGTATATGTTTGCTGCGTAAATACATTGCTCCAGTATTTTTTACTTAGCTCACCGATGTTAGAGCTTTTCTTCCATAGCTTTGGCACAAAATAGCCTTTTTCACTATGGCGCGAAAGCTGGATGCTCTTCAGCTTCATTCCACGGTCGGCAAGGTCTTTATTGTTTTTGTTCCATTTCACCCTTACCTTTGCCATTGCGCGGAGCATATTGACAGTGAGGTCTCCGTTGCCTGAACCATTCTGTATGGTATATGTCTCGCCTATATCTTTTTTACTTATGTCCTTAAAAGAGGCATCGCCTACACCATACATCGGTATGGAATTGAATGCATCATTGCCGTATGGAATGCCGTGGCAGGTGAAATAGGCAGTTCCGAGCTTGGAGAGATGGTTACTGGCATCCCCGAATTTATTCAAATCATTATCGTTGATGTTGGCAAAAATTACAAGGCGGTATGTTCCAGTTTCCAGATCTTTTACAGTCTTGTTACCTAATGTCTTCATCTTCCCTGAGATCACATACTTCTCCTGCAAAACGTTTCCCGCTGCATCTTTCTGATGGATGATGTTGTTGTCATAAACAGTCATCTCAGCTATCCTCTGATCCAGTTCATTTGAAGCATTTACACTATATATGAACGCCTTCAAATTCTCTATTTTGTTGTCGAATTCAGTGCCTTTCTTCGATTCATCATCTGTTTCGTCGATATCGGGTTGGATAGGGTCAATGGATCTCGTGCCCGACATATTCGACGACAGGGATAGGACGAAGCTCATGGGAACCTCACCCTCCTTGTCCATAGGATTCACCGGTTCTTCACTCTTACAAGCGGAGAGGAGCGCGGCAAGCCCTAAGGCTATGTATATTTTCTTGAGTTTCATAGTTATATGCGCTTAGGGGCTATTACTGAAGATCTCCGTTTTGTTCGTATGGTGCCCATGAGTTGATGAGAATCTGATGCTCTATCCATGCACCGTCAGAGTCAAGGAAGAACATGAGGCGATAGTTATCCTGACGGTCAAGGTATTCCTGGTTGGTGAAGCCTTCGGCCTCGAATGGCTTAGCAAGCAGGGCATAGTCTCTCAAGGGGACCTGAAGCACTTTCGTTCCGTCGGTGTTGCGGATTGTGAGCATCGACTGGCGACGGTCCATGAGGCGGCTCATCTTGAGGTCGGCAACGGCTACTTTCTCATTCACGATTGCTCCGGCACGGGTCTCGTCCATCCCGGCAACAACATTCTTTGTGTTGAATGGCTCGTAGTTGATAGTCTCATCATCCTTTAGCTCATTGTCGCTACCGAGTGTGCCGTTCGCTTCTTCAATCTTGAAAGTGAAGTCACCTACATTCACATCCTTCCCTATCTGCTGGAGCATGATGCGGATGTTATTTGTGTCTTTGGTGAGATTGATCTGATACACGTGGTCGCCCTGATGCTGCATATCGTTATTTGCATAGATCTTTACACCATAAGATGTTCCGTGATAAAGGTCGTAGAGCTGTTCGGCCGAGTGGTGAGTCCCGTCGGGGTGGATATCCCTCTCCATGCGGCAGAGAAGCTCCTGGCGCGTGGTCACGCCAATCTCGGTGTCGGAAACGATGAAGGATTCGGAGCGTGTGCCGTCGTTGTCGAGGCCGCACCATGCCACGATGGTGTATTCGCCCGGCTCCACGCCTGTGAGTGGCAGCGTGTAGCCCTGCATTGCGAGTGCGTCGCCTTTCTCAGCGAACTGGAAGGCGAGCTTGTCGTTCTGGTCGAAGCCATAGATGGCAACTGAATGTACGTTGCCGCGGAAGGCGTCGGCGCCTACCATATTCGTATCCCACTGGAAGCGGACGGCGTGACGCGTCTCACAGGGGGCGAGGTCATCATAGATTAGGTTGTTGTCGCAAGATGTGAACAACGATGCCGCGCCAAGGAGGGCGCATGCTACCTGCCAATTAAGGTAATTCTTCACGTTAAACATTCTATATAAGCGAGTTAAGTTACAGTATTATTTTTATTATTGTATTTGTTTCAAGTTCTGATGAGGAGATCATTCTTTAAAGAAATCTCTTCTCTGCGGTATCTGCGCCTCTGCGTGAGACCATATATTTTTTCTCCTGAGAGAAGTTGTCTTTATCCTAATCTCTTGCGAGATTTATTTTTTTCCTCACGCAGAGGCGCAGAGTACACAGAGGGCGCTCGCGCTTGGATGAGATTTTACCTGAAGTGGTTGGAATGCTCATTGAATAGACAAATTATAATTATTGACTATTCTTTTTACACCATCAATGAGTTTATTTACATTAAAATTTATCAATAAACCCACTCTTTTATCTGTTAGGCGAAGATAAGTTTGCAATTGTTTATAAAATACATTACTTACCTCTGCTACAGATTTTAATTCCACTATCACTTTATCATTAACTATTATATCCGCTTCATACCCTTTATCCAATTCAATACCCTTGTAATGAATAGTGATAGGCTGATGTGCTTGAATCTTCAGACCTTGTTCTTTTAATTCGTATTCCATGGCTGCTTGATATGCGCTTTCTAACAATCCTGGGCCAAGAATTTTATGAACCTCTATTGCTGATCCAATGATTCGTTTAGTTAATTCATCATGTGATAATTCCATCTTTTTATTATTTTTTCTCTCTGCGGTCTCTGCGCCTCTGCGTGAGACCCTTTTCTCGAAAGAGAAATTTTTATTTTTAATCTCTTGCGAGATTCATTTTTTTCCTCACGCAGAGGCGCAGAGATCGCGGAGGGCGTTCGCGCTTCGGAGAGGCTTCATCTCGTTTGAGTTTTTTTTATTTTCTCTCTGCGGTCTCTATATCATGAGAGCTGTGGATATAAAAAAGACCCTGAGAGTGAAGGAAAACGGTGATTGAGTTTTTATGGTTCTTAATTAATCTCTGCGTTTTTAACAAGTTAAGCCTTTTCTCCAGTAGGGACGCATCCTGATGCGTCCGGCCTCTGACGGGTTTCATCCAGCCTGCGGTCGCGACAGGTCGCGACCCTACAGTTTGATGTCCCGGTTTGGGGCTACTGCTTTTGTTAAAAATAACAAAAATTATATTAAAAAGTTAAAGTAAGTGAAAGAGAAATTTTAAAAAATTTTCTTTTCACTTTCCTCTTAAAAACTCAGTGAAGTTTCCTACGCTTCAGAGCTTACTCCGGAAAAATAAAATTTGATTTCGACCGGGTGCTCTCTCAGACGCAGCAAACGTCCACCCATCGTTTTCTTTTGAATCAACCCCTCCCGGTCGCGAGCCGGAAAGGAGTCTTTTCAATTGGTAAGTAAGGAGGGGATCAAGCCTCCTTACCTTTTCGATTACTTTTGGAGCTTTGAATCTTCAAAAGCTGTATTACTTTCTCCATTAATGATTCACAAGGAATCTGAAGAAGAAACATTACTTATTCAAATTTTACGCCTTGAGAATAAACAGCCCAGTTAAGGATGTTAATTTTTGCACCAAGATATGATTCATCAGGAGTACCAGGATCAAAAGATTCAGGTTTTTCAGGAATGATAGGCTTATCAGGATCAAAGATAGGAGTACCCATACCTGCTACAGTCTGAAGGTCAAGATTGTAAACGTGGTTACGTACAACTCCGGCAACACCTACATCATCAGGTTTAATTTCTTTAAAGTAGTAGCATTTACCATCAGCCCATTTCTTAACCCAATATTTCATAGCTTTACCCTGGTAACCAGTTGCTGTCTTAAGGTAGTTATTAACTGTGGTCAAGTTTCCTTCTACTGGAGCAGTTGTTCCATCTGTGGGATTATATTTACCAATTGTGAGTCCAGTTACTAATTGAGCATATCCTCTATAAGAAGCTCTATTGGGAGTTGTATTATCACCAATAGCAGTTGGTGCGGCAGCGAAAGTTATATCGGCAGGCTCGATCTTTGTCCAACCTCCTTTACCATCAGATTTCAAATAGTTATCATCATAAAGCATATTGGCAATCTGAACCTTGATACCATTGGTTGCGCTTTCAGTATAGAACTTACCATTGAAGCCGAGTTCATAAAGTGTCAAACCTGTAGTAGAACCCTTCTTGCAAAGTTGAGCTGTAATAAGGACACAAGTATTCTGTCCGTTAGTGTTAAGGGTGTTTTCGTAGAGATAATAGGGATTTGATTTAGTTCCCTTGTTCATATTAAATCCAGTTACAATTGTATTGTAATCACGGTTCTTAAGTTTTCCAGAAAGACCATCTGCAGGAGTAGCCCAATGAGAACGGTATGTTTCGTGAGCAACGAAACCGGTTTTAAAGTTAGTAGGCCATGTATATGAAGTCTGATCCACATCTTTTACCAAATAAGTTTCTGTAGCTTCATTAGCCATCTCGATACCAGTAACAACAACATCAAGTTCTGTATCTGAGCCATCAATTGAAGGCTTGAGGGCAGTTGCTTCAGGATCATATCCAAAAGAGTTCAAGAATGTCCAAGTAACTTTGGCAAGAACACGCTCTACATAAATATTCTGTGCGTTGGACTCAGCCTCTGACTGGGTGGGATATACTTTCCCTTTGAAAGAAGTGGTATATGTAGGCGTTTTACCAAAAGCAGAAGAAGACATTACAAAAGCTCCACTTGTTTGAGCTGCGAAGTTGTAATCCTTGGTATTGTTTGTATATGTCTCAACTTTTTTTCTTACACCGTCAATGTCAAGATTGGAAGTTTTACTTATAGTGAAGTCTCCTGGATTAAGGATACACATTACTTCACCAACAGTCTTTTGAGTCTCACCACTTTCAGCCTTTGGAATTGAAATTGAAACTGCAGTGGTAGAGGTTTTTGTGATGTCGTTAGTGCCGTTATCCCATTTTTTAGGTATGAAAGTAACAACATCCAACACTTTTTTACTTGCATCATCGAACACAATAAGCATTGCATTGGTAACAGCACTCTCTGCATCTGTACCAATTTCATCTACAGTCGCACGTGTACCATCAGGAGTTGCCAGAGTAACACCGATGTAACCGATTTCGGCCGGGCCATTATTGATTTCAACCACCTGCGGCTCATCGTTGTTGGAGCAGCTTGCGAGAGTCATGGCTGCGCAAAGGGCTGCTAATCCATAAATCTTTTTCATGTTAGAGTTTTTTGAGTTAAAAGTATGTTTATTTATATAATTTTTCTTTTTAATTATCTCGCGAAGAAAAGAAGTTAAGAAGTTTTTCTCTGCGGATCTCTGCGCCTCTGCGTGAGACCCTATCTATATATCTTTTCTCTATGGAGATACTTTTGTTAAATCTCTTGCGAGATTTGCGTTCCTCACGCAGAGGCGCAGAGATCGCGGAGGGCGCTTGCGCTTGGGAGGTTATTTTTCTTTGCGTTCTTTTTTTGGTAAGTGGCGGAGCGGTCAGGCTCCGCCACCTTTTATTTTTCAGATTGGATTCTTTTCAGAGCGGATTAGCACTGAATGATATTCCTTTCTGAGAGAAATCTATTAATAGTTATCCTGGCCATTGTTGAAGTCAACATCCTGGTGGTAAGAACCCCAAGAGAGGATGTGGATATCGCAAGCCATTTTCCAAGGCTCGTCCTTAGGATCAATGTGAGGAGGAGTTACAGGAACAATAATCTCTGTGGGATCAAATACTGGAACGCCAAGACCTACCATTGTTCTGAGAGTGAGGTCATAGATGTGGTTACGAACTACACCATATTCTCCAACTTTCTCCATCACAACTTTATCACCATCCATTACATCATCACCATTTTCATCAGTAACTTTTCTTTCAAGTGCCTGACCGGTGATAAGCTCTACGTAGTAATAGCATTTACCATTATTCCATCTCCAAACCTGATAATCGGGAGTCTGAAGGTGACCGTTAAATGTATCTTTAGTTACATCAGTAAAGTTTGTACCACCATCCACAGTTTTTACGATAGAGCGTTTTGTATAGTTAACTGCAGAAGTAAGCTGAAGATAGCCGTCGTAACCAAGATTGTTGGCTGAAACGAAGTCAACATCACCTACATTGATGCTTACATATTTGTAAGTAGCTGGTTTCTCACCTTCTGCCGGAGTCACTTCCTCTTTAACCATATAACCTTCGCGCTGGAGAAGATCAAGAAGCACTTTCTTTGCAGACTCCATAGTATAGTACTCACCATTTCTAAGAACACGTACCAGATCTACAGTTTCATTTGTGCCATGCTTTACGAGTTCTGCAGAAACCACGAGAGCAGTTTTATTGCTGCCATTAGTGTTTTCGTTGATATAGTTATTCACAAACTTAGGCTGAGAAGAGGCACCTGAAGTAAAGGTGAAGGGAGTGAAGCCCACATTGTAAGAATGATTTACGAAATCAGAAGTGGTTTGTTCAGAAGATTTTCTTGAAGCATTCGCAGTAGCTGCTGTATTGAATGCCCAGTGTGAACGATGGAAGCCGGAAGCATTCCAATCCTTGAACGGATTTGTAGTGCTGAAAACACCAACTGTAGGAACTGCAGCATCTGTACCCATATTCTTAACGAGATATGACTTCTTAGCCACGTTAGCAATTTCGATACCGGTTACCTTGATATCAAATTGGGTGAGCGCATATTCATACAGGCCAGTTTTTTCATTATAAGTACCGATTTCAACAGCAGCACCTGTTTGAGCTTTGTTAGCATCTGTGGGGCTGACAACATAAGTGCTTACAAAGTTATCAGCAAAAGCAGCGTCAACACGTGATACCACACGCTCAACATAAATGCTTACTGGAGTCTCGGCAGCGTTAGCCGCATTATTCTTGATCTTGCTATTACCATTTGCATCTAAGCAACTTGAAGTATAAACGAGTTTCTCGCTTCCGGCAGTTGTGTCGTCCCAATAAACAGAATTGGTCATCACGAACTTATTGATGGAAGTAAGGTTGGTTGCGTAATCATTTACCACCTTAACAACATCATCGATAGTCTTAATCACTTTGTCATTCGTATCACCATCTTTAAGAGAGCCATCCAAATAGTCATCAAGGTTACCGGGGTTGAGAACGGCAATCACCTGAGTGATTTTGTCAACCTTAGCTTTAATAGTGGCAGCATCATCCTCTTTTCTTTTATTCTCGTCCGCATCTGTTGATGGAGTATAGTCAACTTTAACATCCACCATAACGTGATAGTCACGTTCTACATTTTCATAAGGTGTAGTGTTCGGATCAGGAGTAGTGGTTGCTGTGAGATCCACACTCTTTGAAATACCTACGAAGTTACCCTCAGCATCAAAATAGATGAAAGATGCTTTAGATGCCTTGCTCTCAGCTTCTGTACCATACACGAAGTTATCGTGGTCTGCACGAGTGCCTTTATTGGCGTTAGCGATGTTCACTGAAAGATAGCCACCTACAGCAGATGCAGTGCTGTCAACTGAGCTACCGGGAACGATGGGCTCATCGTTGTTGGAGCAGCTTGCCAGCGTCATGGCTGCGCAGAGGGCTGCAAATCCATAAATCTTTTTCATGTTAGAGTTTTTTGAGTTAAAAGTATGTGTTAATTAAAAAATTTTTTCTTTTTTATTCTCTCGCGAAGAAAAGAAATGAAGAAAGTTCTTCTCTGCGAATCTCTGCGCCTCTGCGTGAGACCCTTTTCTCGAGAGAGAAATTTTTTTTAATCTCTTGCGAGATTTATTTTTTTCCTCACGCAGAGGCGCAGAGAGCGCGGAGAGCGCTTGCGCTTGGGAGGTTTTATTCTCTCGCAAAGAGAAGAAGTGACTAAGCTCTGTCTCTTCTGCGGAAGCTCGGAGGCTCCCGCCACCTTATATTTCTGTATTGAGTAGTTTGTAATGCTTGCCTGCGTTGTCTGTGATATTCTTTATCTGTTTTTCGGCTGCCTGTGCCTGAGGGAGCTGACGGAGGCCTGATAAAATCTGGTTGGCCTTTGCATAGTCTTTCTCCATTGCGGCGAGGGTGGCCCTTGCATACTGTGCTTCTGTGGAATCTCCAGCCTTGGCGAGGTATTTGGCCGCCGCTTCGAGGTCTCCTCTCATGAGGGCCGCGTTGCCGGCATTGAGGTTGGCCACGGGATCATTCGGATAAAGCTGCACTGCGAGGTCGAATGTCTCATTATATTCTTTGCTTCCCGGCTCAAGGCTCTTTGCTAATACAAACAATTCTGAGAGCGAAAGGTTCTGGGGAGCGGTCTTCATTATCTTAGAAATTTCTTCCGGGGTCTGATATGAGCGCACCGTGAAGTTCACTGCATAGTCTGAATGACGCAATCCGGGATAAACTTCCGCCAAGAGGAACTGGTAGTCTTTGGGGAATTTGGTCTTGATTGCCAGCTCGCGCGCGTCATCTTTTCCACGATATGCGGGGTCGGTGATGATTGCCAAGATACCCTCGGCATTCGTAAGGTTGCGCTTTCCGGCTTCGCTCTTCACATATTCTTCGAGACCGGCCCAATCCTCAGGTGTATAGGAGGTTGTGATGACGTTGCTCTTGAATTTATAAAGGTTGCGGACATAGTCGGCGAGTGTCTGCGTACGTCCCTTTGCGAGTCGTTCATTGTTGGCGTAAGTACCTTCGGGCGATGCGTAACCCTTGATGTGGATGCTTTTGAAGGTGAGGTTTTCATCAGCTCGGACGGAGTCGATCGTAGCGAGAATCTTCTTCAGCTCCTGCGGGTTGCGACGGTAGTCGGGATAGATCTCTATCTTGTTGACAGGGAAGTCGATATATGCGCGTGCATTAATCTGACGTTCCTTGATTGCCTCAGCCTTGGGAGTGACATAGATCACATCGGCTGTATATGACCTCGGCACGAGGTCGATCTGTGCTACCGGCACATAGAAGGCGGGTCCATACTTGGAGCAGCATCCTCTCTCCTGGGCTTCCATCTCCACCTTGGCATCTTCCATCCATTTGGCGTAAGGGAAATCCTCCTTATACACTATAGGCTCCTTTATCTGTCCTGCACGGTAAGCTACCGGTTCGATGGTGTTTTTGTCGCCGCGGACGTGGCTATAGAATCGGTTCTTGCCGGCCACTGCGAAGGGGCGCATGCGGAGAGTGTCGGTTCCGTTCACTATCATCGGCGTATATACCATCTCACGGTTGGTGCTCATGCGGAGCTTAGCCGCGTCGAGAGTCATATTGAGGAGGAGACGGTCGCCATCCTTGCGGAGATCGAAGCTTTCCACTCCCAACTTAGGATCCACCTTGGCCGTCTTGCTGTCAGCAGCAGCGCCGAGGGCCGACCCGAAAATCAAAGCTGAAATTAAGGTGAGTTTTGCTGTTTTCATTGCTGTTGCTCTGTTTTAGAAAATATATACAAGATTGATGGCCGCCTTGGTGAGGCCGATGTAATTCTTCGTGAACCCTTCCTGGAGCTTGCTGCCGCATTCGGCGCAGGGATAGACGTCGCTCTTTGAATAGATATATCCGGCTCCTATCTCAGCTTCGATGTTCCAATGCTCGTTGAGCACCCATGCATAACCGTAGGCGATGCCGGCACCGGCCATCCAGCCTTGGTAGCGTTTTGTGGAGAGGTCGTCGAGACCGAGGAAGATGTATTTGAGGTTATTGTTGACGTTGCCTACATTGAACTGACCGCCGAGGGCGTGGATTGCTACGAAGTGACCCTGGAAGCGTTCGCAGAACCAGTATCTTGCTTCGGGCTGAACTTCCCAATGGCGCCAGCGCTTGCCGGAAACGGTCCAGGCGTTCAGCTGTCCGGAGATATCCATGCTCCATTTTGGGGCCATGCCGAATTCGATGCCTAAGTTAGGATTTAGCCCCGCATCATAGAGAAGGTTGGTCTTGATTGCGAAGTCATCTCCTGCGCGGGCCTCGCGCGGCAACAGCAGCGCCATCACTGCCATTAACATCAGGATGAGTGTAGGTCGTCTCATAATTCTTCTTTTCGTGTTGCCGGAGCTGTGTCGCCTCCGGAGAACATGTAATTATTTATTATGACGTGTTGAGTTAAGCTCTATTCGTCGGGTTGGTTTAAATTATGGGTCTGAATGGGCGTGCGACTCACTGCCGCACGAATCAAATAATCACCTTGCGTTGCTTTGCTTTGATCCTGTCTCCGAGTTAAGCCTTGACGGAGCGAGGGAGGAAAGGTCTTTTCAACCGGGTCTTCATCTTAGCAGTCTTAAGAATTATGATATGTTTTTCATAATTTTAAAGAGTGTTAGCCGAAGTTATTCGGTGCAAAGTTAATACAATAACAAAGAAACACAAACTTTTTATCATGAAATTTTAAACTTTTTTTCAAAAAAATTAAAAATATGTTTTATAGCATGATTTTTAGGCATTTTTATCCGCGTGGAGGGAGATTCTGAGCTTCCGCGGGGTAGGCGGTATAGGCAATGGGGCGGGAGCCTCCGAGCTTCCGCAGGGTTGGCGGTATAGGCGAGGTAGGCGGTATAGGCGAGGTAAGCGGTATAGGCGAGGTAAGCGGTATAGGCAAAAAATCCTGCGGGGGATTTAACCCCGCAGGATTTTGCGGAAGCTACAAGCTCCCGCCCCATGGCTCCGCATTAAGGAGGCCTATAAAAGCCTATCTCGCCTATTAAAGCCTATTTTGCCTACTCTGCGGAAGCTCGGAGGCTCCCGCCACATCGCCTACCTTGCGGAAGCTCGGAGGCTCCCGCCACATTGCCTATCCTTTAAAGATAGGAGAGGTTATATTTCGAGAATTCAAGGTCGGTCTTGGCGCGCTTGAGCATTTTGGGATCAAGCTTGGAAACCTGACGGAGATTGTTCATCACCATGGCTTCATTATTGGTGCGCGCGCCGAGCACGGCATTCAGATAGTAGGTAGTGGCATCGGGGTTCTTTATGCCTCCGAGGGTTGCCTTGGCTGTGGTGTAGTCCTGTGCAAGGATCTGCGCAAGGGCGGCGTTGTTGGTCTTGGAATCGCCAAAAGCGTTGATAGCCTTGGCTACATCGCCATGCGCGAGGTGATACACACCCATTGCGTCGGCTGCCTCCGGCACGCCGGCCGCCGCTCCTATCTGAGAATTAGCCTGGCTGTAGTCACCCTTGATCATGGAGATAAGGCCGAGGTTCATCTCAGGCTCCTTGGCAGAGGGATTGAGGCGCAGCGCGTGACGGAAGTTGGCTTCCGCACCGTCATAGTCACCCTCTACATACTGAGTGAGACCGAGGTCGTTGAAAGCGCGGTAATCTTTGGGGAATGTCTCGCAAGCCTGGTTATACACCTCCATCTTCTTGGTGTTGTCGTTGGTGAGGGTTGCTATATAAAGCATCTCATCGGCCGTCAGCTTGGAGGGGTCGGTGTTGAAGAGGTTGATAAGCTCCTGGTCGCTCTTACCAATCACGTTGATCTGCGCCATCACGCGCGAATAACGGAGCTGGGGAAGGATCTGGTCGGCAAGTTCGTTGAATACAGCCGAGAGGTTGCGTATCTCCTGCTCACGCTGCACGGGATCGGGATACATGCGGAGCACCGAGAGGATAAGATCCTTATCCTGGATGTTGCTCTTCTCCACAAGTTTCTCGAAGCCTTCCCAGTCTTCGGGAGTGAAAGAAGATGTCAGCTCTCCGAACTCGGAAATCTTATCTTTCTTGAGCTGGTTCTCTATGAGGTTGGTGGTGTTGAGCTCACGTTTCTCGGCAAGCTGGGTGTTAAATTCGAGCGTACCTTCGGGAGAGGCATAAGAATTTACGGTGATGCCGGCTATCTCCTGATTGGGAGCCGCGTTGGCTTCCTGGAGACGTTTGTTGAGGTCGATATAATCAGGCTTATCGGTCTGGTTGGCGCGAATGTTGGCCTGATTGATGAGGAAGTGGATGTCGGCGCTATATTTCTCCGTGATCACTTTCTGGAAATTGTCTTTTGCCACGGCAGGCACTACGGTCTTGGCAGAGGCAAGGGTGGAAGTTGCCACCACACCGAAACCAACCTTCACCGGAGGAAGGCTGTAAAGCTTTCCGTTCTGGTCAACGGCGAAAGAGAGGTAAAGGTCGCTCTTGGCCATATCGGGCTGATAGGCCACGCTGAAAGGGATAGCCACTGTGCCTCCGTCGGCGAAGCTTACCACCTGACCGTTGGCGCGCACATTCTCACCTTGAATGATAACGGGAGCGGCAGTGACCTCGCCATTCTCCCAGCGGATTACGGGAGTGGCGGTGACTTTCGCATTCTTGACCATAAATTTGGCCGGTATGCGACCGTTGATGGTGCCCGGCACCTGTTCCCCGACAGTTGCAAGAGGGGTCGGGGCGGTGGTAAAGAAATCGCTGCGGAACTGACCAAGCTTCTTGCTGCAGCTTGTAGTGCCGAGAAGGGCCATGCCGAGAGCGATATAAATGATCTCTTTTTTCATAATTAGCTAATTTACTCTTTGAGGGTGTAAAGGTAGTAAATATTTTTTTGATAGGCAAATTGGGCAGGATAAGGGGTATGGGCTTTTATAGGCAGAGTAGGCAGGATAGGCTTTTATAGGCGTGGTAGCAATTTTATCTGTGTTATGTCTGGATTTAGAAGTAAATTTATAGATATCTGGATTTAGAAATAAATTATAGGTATCGCGGATCTTTTTAATCGCATGGCGATTATGGACGCGGATTAGCGCGGATAAGACGCGGAAAGTGTTGAACCTAACACATCCGCGATTCCTGAAAATCTTTTATCCTAATTTTCCGAACGCAGGATTTTTGCAGGATAGCGGTCGCAGATAGGACGCAGATCTTTTCTCCTTTTTCCTTCTGCTTTCCATCCTAAAATTTTTTATTATTTTTGTAAAATCAAAAATAATATTCCCTATGGAGCAGAAACGCCTTTTCCTTTTGGATGCATACGCGCTTATCTTTCGCGCCTATTATGCACTTATCAAGATGCCCCGAATCACACAGGCCGGTTTCAACACATCGGCTATATTCGGTTTTGTGAATACACTGGAGGAGATTCTTCGCAAGGAGAACCCTACTCATATTGCCGTGTGCTTCGATCCGCAGGGTCCCACTTTCCGTAATGAGGCATACGAGAATTATAAGTCGGAGCGAGAGGCGACCCCGGAGGATATACGCTTATCCATACCTATTATAAAGGAGATCGTAAAGGCTTACAACATCCCTGTGGTGGAAGTGGAGGGTTTCGAGGCCGATGATGTGATAGGCACCCTCGCCCGCCGGGCCGAGAAGGAGGGGTTCACTACCTATATGATGACTCCCGATAAGGATTACGGCCAGCTTGTGTCGCCCTCCATACTCCAATATAAGCCGGCCTACCGCGGCCAGGATTTCGAACTCCGGGGAGAGGAGGAGGTATGCGGCCGCTACGGAATAGAGCGTACCGAGCAGGTGATCGACCTGTTAGCTCTCATGGGCGACAAAATAGACAATATCCCGGGATGTCCTGGCGTAGGCGAGAAAACGGCTGTGAAACTGATTCAGGAATTCGGCTCGGTGGAGAATCTGTTGGATAACACCTCCTCGCTCAAGGGGGCGCTGAAAAAGAAGGTGGAGGAGAATGCGGAGCAGATACGTTTCTCTAAATTCCTTGCCACCATACGCACTGATGTGCCGGTGGATGTGAATCCCGACGACCTTAAACGCAAAGGGGAGGATAAGGATAAGCTTTTCGCTATTTTCAAGGAATTGGAATTCAGAAGCCTTATTGACCGAGTGGGAAGGAGGATTTCTTCTAATGGCGCTCCTTCTGCGCACGCTCCCGCGGCTAAGGCCTCGCAGCCTTCGCTCTTCGATGAGGGAGAGATAGGAGGGATGCCTACTTCGCCTATCACCACCAGCTATTCCCTCCTCAGCGGAGCTGAGGAGCTTAACCAGCTTTCAGATGAAATTCTGCCTCTGAAGGAGTGCGGGGTGTTCCTTCTTGCCGATGGAGAGAATGATGCCACCTCATCATGGGTTGGGACTGCCATAGCCACCAAGCCGGGAAAGGCTTACTATATCCCGGCCGATTTCAAGGAGGGATGCGAGTTTGTGCTCGACCTTCTGGCACGCAAGGATATAATGAAGGTGAGCGGCAACACCAAGCGCGATTATGTTGTTGCCTCACGTCGCCGCACGGACGATGCTCCAGCGGTGGAGAACTATTATGATGTGGCTTTGGCGCATTACATTCTCCAGCCGGAGATGCGCCATGGCATCAGCGACCTCGCGTCGCAGTATATCAACGTCGCCCCCCTGCCCCTCCCCCAGCCCGCGGCAGGAGCAAAAAAGACGGCAAAATCTTTTGTGGCCGCAAATATCGATAGCTCAGTCCTTGCACCCTGGGCCTGCGAACAGGCCGACATGGCTCTGAGGCTGAAAGAGCCGATGGAACAACTTCTCGCACAAGAGAGCGAAGATATGCGCCGCCTCCTGTATGATGTGGAATTTCCATTGGTGAGGGTGCTTGCCGATATGGAGCTGACGGGCGTAAGGCTCGACGTGAATGCCCTCAATGAAGCCGCCAAAGAGATGGAGGGGAGAATATCCGAACTGGAGAAGGAGATACATGAACTGGCCGGAGAGGAGTTCAACGTCGGTTCGCCGGCGAAGGTGGGCGAGATACTTTTCGACCGCCTGCAGCTCGACCCGAAGGCTAAGAAAACAAAGACAGGGCAATATTCAACTTCAGAGGATATACTGGAAAAGATTGCCCCGAAGCATCCCATAGTGGGGAAGATAATAGAGTATCGCGCCCTCCGCAAATTGCTTAACACTTATCTCACTGCCCTCCCGGCGAATATAAATCCGGAGACAGGGAAGGTGCATACAAACTATAACCAGACAGTGACGGCCACCGGGCGCATCTCTTCATCGGCTCCCAACCTTCAGAACATCCCTGTACGCGATGACGAGGGACGCGAAATCAGGCGCGCCTTCATAGCCGATCCGGGGCATCTCTTCCTCTCGGCCGACTATTCGCAGATTGAGCTTCGCTTGGTGGCAGATTTCGCCGATGATGAGATCATGCTCGATGCATTCCACCATAACAAGGATATCCACGCCATCACGGCAGCCAAGATCTATCACAAGACACCGGAGGAGGTGACAGCCAATGAACGTCGTCACGCCAAGACAGCCAATTTCGGCATCCTCTACGGCATATCGGCTTTCGGCCTGGCTTCACGATTGGGGATTCCGCGCGGAGAGGCGAAGGAGCTTATAGACAATTATTTCTCCACTTTCCCAACCATACATAAATATATGTCGGATTCCGTGGAATTGGCCCGCGAGCATGGTTATGTCGTAACCCGGATGGGGAGGAAACGCATGCTTCCCGATATCAACAGCCGCAATCCGGTGGTGAGGGGTTATGCCGAAAGGAATGCCATCAATGCTCCGATACAGGGTTCGGCGGCCGACATAATCAAGGTGGCGATGGTGAGCATTGCCAAGGAGATGCGCGACCGCGGGCTGAAGTCGAAGATGATAATGCAGGTACACGACGAACTGAATTTCGATGTAGTGCCTGAGGAATTGCCGCAGATGCAGGAGCTCGTGGAACGGCTGATGCCGGCCGCCTATAAGGGGCGCGTGCCTCTCACTGCGGAATGCGGAGTAGGAAGCAATTGGCTCGATGCCCACTAATCCTTGTAAATAAACTGTTGATAAGTATGCCGCAAGTATGATGATAACGGCGCAATAAGTGGTATATAAGTAAGTTAGGAATAACTTTGGAATAAGGCGACTTTTTACAGGTCGCCTTCATTTTTATTATGCAAATAATATTGGAAGGGGTTATTGAGGAGTTATAGGCATCTTTTTCAACACAAATTCCGGCTTTTATCAACATCTTAATCGCCATTTGAAGGGTGATTTTATTAACATCCGCAGTTATCGACAGGGTGTAAGTAAAGTTGGCAATTCTTCTGAAAATCAGTCTTAGCGATTGTTGACAAAGTGTAGATAAGCGGTTGTGCGGCATCAATAACCCTTATTTCCAAATTTTTTGAGGAAAAGTTATTGGAGTTATCGACAGGATTTATTGTTGATGTTTAATTTTTGAGATTTTTTCATTCTTTTAAAATTTATAGAGAAAATTAAAAATTATAGGCGGGGGAGGCGGAATAGGCATAGTGGGCGAGATGGGCATTATAGGCATTATAGGCGGAGTAGGCATTTAGGCATAGTGGGCGCCCCGTGGCGGGAGCCTCCGAGCTTCCGCAGTGAAAGCATTATTGCGCATAAAAATCAAGAATAATTTGGATATTATGGCGATTTGAATTTTCTTTGCAGAAAAGCATTAAAAAAGGATATGAAAGAGGAGATAAAAAGGCTGAAAAGAGAGAAGAATGCCCTCATTATGGCTCATTATTATCAGCGCGACGAGATTCAGGAGATAGCAGATTTCATAGGTGATTCGTTAGCCCTTGCCCGTAAGGCGGCTGAGACAGATGCTGATATCATAGTGATGTGCGGAGTGCATTTCATGGGCGAGACAGCCAAGATTCTCTGTCCCGACAAGAAGGTGCTCGTGCCCGATATGCAGGCCGGCTGTTCGCTTGCCGACAGCTGTGATCCAGAGGAGTTCAAACGTTTCATCGAGCGGCATCCGGGGCATACGGTGATAAGCTATGTCAACACTTCGGCCGCCGTGAAGGCTCTTACGGATATAGTGGTGACTTCAGGCAATGCCCGCAAGATTGTTGAGGCAATCCCAAAAGATGAGAAGATAATATTCGGCCCCGACCAAAATTTAGGAGGTTACATCAATAGCGTTACAGACCGCGAGATGATGTTATGGCCCGGTGCCTGCCATGTTCACGACCGTTTCTCTTTGGAGAAGATATTGGATCTTAAGAAAGAGCATCCCGGTGCGAAAATACTGGTTCATCCTGAATGCCGGAAGCCATTGCAATTGGTGGCCGATAAGGTTGGTTCTACGGCGGCTCTGCTCGATTTTGCCACAAAGGATGATGCGAAGGAATATATAGTGGTTACCGAGAGCGGAATTTTGCGAGAGATGCGCCTCAAATGCCCGGAGAAGGTGTTTCTGCCTGCTCCGGCCGAGGATTCGGAATGCCAATGCAACGAATGCGATTATATGAAGATGAATACGCTTGAGAAAGTGTATAGATGCTTGCGCGATGAGAGCCCGGAGATTTTTGTTGATCCGGAGATTGCCAAAGAGGCAATCAAGCCGATCGAGAGGATGCTGGAGATGAGCAAATAAAGCTTTGGGCTTTATTTGCTCACCCGACCCAAGGCTCGGGCACGATGAACAAACGTACACCCGCACCCGGAGACAAACGGGCATTTGCACCCGGAGACAAACAGGCATTTGCACCCGGAGACAAACAGGCATTCGCACCCAGAGACAAACGGGCACCGGGAGGCAAAAAAACGGGGAAATAAAAGGGAAATAAAAAGGGAGAAAGCAGAGATGAAAAAGAAGAGCATAATAGAGCTTACCCGCTGCGATGTGGAGGGGTATCGGGAACTGGAGAAGCTTCCGGTGAAGGTTATGTGTGATAATGTGCGGTCAATGCATAATATAGGGGCTATTTTTCGTACGTCGGATGCTTTTCTTATAGATGAGGTTATCCTCACAGGGATCTCGGGACGGCCGCCGCATCCTGAAATTGCCAAGACTGCTTTGGGGGCTGAAAATTCGGTTAAGTGGAGCTATGCCGAGGATTCCCTTTCCGAAGCTCTGCGCCTTCAGGCGGCCGGCTGGCGAATAGCTGTGCTGGAACAGGCTCATGGCAGCTTGCCTCTGCAGGAGTTCCACCGTGTTCCCGGGGAGAGGATTGTGCTTGTGGTGGGGAATGAGGTGGAGGGTGTTGACCAAAGGATAGTGGATATGGCTGACATCTGCCTTGAGATTCCACAGCATGGCACGAAGCATTCGCTGAATGTCTCTTGCAGCGCGGCTATTGCGCTCTGGCAGATAGTTTCTTCTTGATCTTTTAGGGGATGGGCGATTTAGGCTTTTATAGGCGGGTAGGCATTATGGGCATTATAGGCAATTTAGGCTTTCATAGGCGGGGTAGGCATTTAGGCTCTTTTAGCTTTTTTGGAGAGATTTTAGCTATAATTTTTTAGAAAAAGGGAGCTAAAAGAGGGAAAATT
>CAMWXH010000013.1 GCA_947178165.1 uncultured Porphyromonadaceae bacterium
ACTTGGCTTCTCGGAGCCAGTAACAAAATCTCAAAAAATAACCGAAGTATTGTATATAATATAAAAGAAATTTATCTAAAAACTTGAAAGGATTTATTTATTCAGTTCAGTTGTGCAATCTAAGATGTCAAGTTTGACCATATCCCAGGATTTGCCTAAATTGCATATAGGATCCGGATCGTCGTCAGCTCTTGTGAAATCTTGCAGTTGACTTATCATCTTTTCCCGGTCATGCTGAAATGGGAAACGTTGCTCATGTAATGATATAAGATCTGAAAGGTTCATATCCATATCTATAAGCATGTAATGCAGGTCCCAGAAATCTTTTTTGCGTCCTCCATAAAAGATGGCATCTAATTTCATCACCGCGATGTCTGTAAGAGTAGCCATACGCACTTCATCTTTCTCTTCCGGTGAAAAAATGAAAGGCTCGTTCTCGTAGATGAGATCTATCTTAATAGCGTTTTCCTTATTCTCTCCAACATAATAGGTTTTACCCACCCCTACCTTCGAGGAGGTATCTGTAGGTTCAAAATAAGGATAACGTTGTTTGAACCATTCTTCATATAATTTAAAGTTCAGGCTTCCATAAGTGTGATCGGTGAAGAGATCAATATCTGTAGATACCCGATGGTTATAACGCAATGCTAAATTTGTACCGCCAACTAACCTGAAAGGAGCAAACAGAGGATCCTTGATTATTTCTTTCAAGATTTCTGATAAAATGGGAGAGACCCCCTTAACATATCCTTTCATATCATATTTGCTTTTTTAATCTGGCGATAGTAATCTTTGATAGCCTTTCGTTCCTCTTGATTACCATAAACAGATACCCGTTCCATTATAAATTTGCGGTGTTTAATCCAGTCGAGAGTGGTTGAATCAATATCCCAGAAAACGCAAGGGCGGATATAAGGAACGGAGATATGGAAGGGAGAGATGTTATTTTTTTCTAAAAGAGCTATTTCTCTATGTTTGAATCTTTGAATATTGATGACAAAACATTCCTCGTAGTTAAAAAAAGTGTCTATTTTATCAGCTTCTTCCTTCTTGAATAAACGATGACCGTTAATGGCACTGTTGAGCGATCTATAAGACATACCGATGATATGAGCCAAGGTCTTTTGACTCATATTTTTTTCCCGCAGGTCTTTTTTTATAATTAAACCAATTGGAATGTTTTTATATGTCTCGAATCTTCTTCTCATATAAATCCTCTTCTCATATCATATAAATCTTCATCTTATATGGTGGGAGTGCGTCGTGCCTCCTTACCCTTAAATCTTTATACTTATATATGATTATATGATACGCAAATTTAAATAATATATTTGATTTTGCCAACTATTCATTTCCAAAGAGGCGGCGGAAGGCATCGCGGGCGGAGGTGATGCCGTTTTGGGAGGCGAGGGAATACCAATATTGGGGGGAGGAATAATCATTGTTGGCGTTAATCCGGTTTAGGATTTCTGCCGGCATCTCGTCATCGGAGGAGAGCGAGGTGAGGGCATCGGGGAAAATCTCTAAGAGCTCGGCAAGGATGAATTGTGCCGAGGGGTCGTCGCCAATGGCCCCGATTGCGTAGTGACGCAGGGCAAGGTTGTGGCTGTAGTCTGTGCCTTTGGCCGAGGAATATGCATCAGCAAGAAGGGTGTGCGCTCGAGGGATGTTACCCTCAACCGCCCTGCAGTATAAATTGAAGGCTACAGTGTGAGCTCCAGACCGGGCCGCCCGCAAACCTTCTTTCAGCGCTTGTTCGGGCGTGAGGGAAGCATATCGCGAATGGCTCATCGAAAGAAGTTTCATTTCCGCATCGCCAAGACCTGCACTCACGGCATCAAGGTACAGGAGTTCGGCCTGCAGGGTGTCTTTCTCCACACCGCGTCCTTCGCGGTAAAGGTCGGCAAGCGAGGCCATGGCTGTCGGAACGCCGGCCTCGGTGGCTTTGGTGAGTAGCTCTGCGGCTTTCGAATCGCGTTCGCAACGCATTTCTGCGGTCAGGGTAGAGTCAGATTGCAGAAGAATATATGCTAAATTGCTTACGGCCTTCATCTCTCCGGCATCGGCAGCCTTGGTGAGCCAGTAGATGGCGGAATCCTTTTCTGCAGGATATAATTTGAAACCGAGGTAATTCTGGGCCGGGGCATATCCGGCACGTGCCGACCGTTGCAGCAGGCGGTGAGAAAGGAGGGAATCGGCCGGAATTGAATCGAAACCATGCTCATAGAGGGTAGAGAGATGATACATAGCTTCCGCGTTTCCTTCCCCGGCCTCCTTCTCAAGCGCCGAAACACGATCACGGAGTGTCAGTGCGCCCGAAGCGAGTGCGAAGAGAGAAAACGAAAATATGAGGAGAAGTTTTTTCATATTAATCTTTTTTAAATTAACTTTGTCAAAAAATAAAGGAGCGATGAGGCCGGCACAATCCGGACATCCTTAATGGCTTCGCTCTATTGATTAACGAGCATTATTATTATTAAAACCTTGAAAGTTATGAAAAAGATTATAGCCCTTTTGATGATTGCATTCTCTTTCCTGGGTGTTAACGCCCAGACTTCCCCGGCTTTTCCCGGCGGTGAGACAGCTCTTCAGACGTATATCACTGAGAATCTGCAATATCCTGCTTCAGCCAAAGAAAACGGCATAGAGGGAGTCGTTTCAGTTACATTCACGGTGAAAGCCGATGGCTCCATAGGGAATATAAAGATCAAGCGGATGGTTGACCCCGATCTTGAGGCCGAGGCTATCCGGCTGGTTAAAGGGATGCCTAAGTGGACGCCCTCAGATGGCGGTGAGGCTCAGGCTGAGGTGGATATTCCTTTTACTTTATAATCATTATGAAGCAAGATGCATCTTGATGAGACATGATAAATCATGATGCGACATGACAAAATAGAAATGATGCAACCCAAGGGTTGCATCATTTCTATTTTGGTGAGAGTGTGACCAACGGCACGAGCATCTCCTGGAGAGAGATTCCGCCGTGCTGGAACGTGCCATTATAATATTGCACGTAGTAATTGTAATTGTTAGGGTAGGAAAAGAAATCCTCGTTGCAGGCGAAGATGAAGGTGCTCGAGAGATTGGGAGCCGGAAGGCCGAATCTCTTCGGATCGTGCATCTCATAAACTTGCTTCGGATTGTATGAAAGGTTCTTGCCCACTTTATATCGCAGGTTGGTGTTCGTGTTGCGGTCGCCAACCACCTTTATCGGATTATCCACCCGGATTGTGCCGTGGTCGGTGGTGAGGATTACGCGATAGCCTAATTCTGCGAGCCGGCGGAAGATATCCACTGTCGAGGAATGCCGGAACCACGATTCAGTGAGCGAACGGTAAGCGGCATCGTTATTGGCAAGTTCGCGTATCATCTTCGATTCCGTGCGGGCGTGCGAGAGCATATCGATGAAATTCAGGACCACCACATTCAGGTCTATATCTTTTGATGCTTTGAGGGACCGGATGAATTTCTCTCCTGCCGATGAATCGTTCAGTTTCGTATATGAGAATTTCTCCTTGCGCCGGAAACGTTCGAGCTGCGTCTTTATCAGTTCCGATTCGTGTATGTTAAGACCCTCGTCTTCATCCTCCTCTACCCAAAGGTTAGGGAACATCTTCTTTATATCGTAAGGCATCAGGCCGGCGAAGATGGCGTTGCGGGCATATTGGGTGGAGGTAGGCAGGATGGTTGTGTATAGCTCTTCTGAGATATTGAAAAACTCCGATAGCAGGGGCTGAACCACCTTCCACTGGTCAAGACGGAAATTATCAACAAGGAAGAAACAGACCTTCTCTCCCGCATCGAGGAGTGGGAAGACACGCTTCTTGAAAATGTCGTGGCTCATCAGCGGACGGTCTTCCACTTCGAGCCAGTCCTCGTAGTTCCGTTTCACAAACTTGCAGAAATTGGAATTGGCATCGCGTTTCTGCATAAGCAGCAGTTCGCCCATCGAGGTGTCGGTGTCGGCAAGCTTAAGCTCCCATCTCACGAGCTGACGGTAAACGTCCATCCAGTCGGGGAGCGATGCGGCCATGTTGATCTGAGATGCGAGCTTCTGAAAATCCTGCTGATAATCGGAGGTAGCCTGTTCGGCCACAATCTCACGGCTATGCAGGTTCTTTTTTATGGACAGAAGAATCTGGTTGGGGTTGACCGGCTTTATGAGGTAGTCGGCAATCTGGTTGCCGATTGCCTGGTCCATGATATTCTCCTCTTCCGATTTCGTTATCATTATGACCGGAATCTCGGGGTGCGAGGCATTAATCTGAGCCAATGTTTCCAGGCCCGAAATTCCCGGCATATTCTCATCAAGGAGAATCAGCGAGAAACTGTCGTTTTCGAGTGCATCAAGTGCATCGCGACCATTAGAGACAGTGGTCACATCATACCCTTTTGCTTTTAGAAACAATATGTGCGGCTTCAGGAGATCAATCTCATCATCGGCCCAAAGGATTCTATCCATAGCTTTTTCTTATTAATTATTCTCTTCTTCCGGCTGAGTGGCCTCCTCCGGATTTGTAGGCGGAGTAGGCGTTATAGGCTGAGTAGGCATTTCTTCATCTGGAATTTCATCTGCCTGGTCACCTTTTAACTCCGGGTCTTCTTCGGCCGATTCCCCTTCCTCTTCGCTATTTAATACCGCGTCTTCCACGGCATCATATTTGTCATCCTCCTCGAAGCGGAAGTATTCTTCAAAAGAACGTCCCTCGCGCAGCAGAAGTTCAAAATTAGCCTTGCTGATCATCACCGGACGCACCCCGTCGGGAATGCGGAATGGCGAGTTCTCCATCACCGAGCGGTAATGCTCAAGCTGTTTGAGATTGTCGAAGCCTTTCACTATAAGGAGGCCTACATTGCCGAAACTCATGGGCTCAAGGTCGAAATCGCGAACAACGAAAGAGGAGAAATTAAACCTCGCCACATCATAGAGCAACTGGTTGGCGTTCACCGAATCGCGAGGGAACACAAGCACGAGATACTGCGGTTTCTCCGGGTCACGCTCAAAATTGGCGGGCTGTCCATCAGCGCCAGTCGGCACGGAGTCGTTAGATAATCGCATCGACCAGATCATGCCCCTCGAATTGGAGCCATCGGAGTTGGGCACCCTTCCGGCTTTGAGACCAGAAAGTATTCCCCCCGCCATATCGGTCATATCTGTATCGGGCCATTTCTGCAAAAGCTCGGTGAGGCGTTCCTTGAAACGGTCGTTATCTTTCTCGGTAAGATATGAGAGGGCATCGATGAATACGAATTTAGGGAGTATTGACGAAAGCGGATAATCGCGCTCCATATCAGAGGTGATCTGATGCACTGTTGCGTTATTATTATTCAGATAAGCATTATAGGCCGTCTCATAGCGTCCCTCCTGAATGGAATTCATCTTGCGGAGGTTGTCGAAATAATCGGGGTCGAGCATCGCCTTTCCGTATGGAGAATCAGGGAAGTCGGCTATAATCTTGGCCCTCCATTTCTCCGCCTCACCCGGCATGTTCTGCCTCACCGCCATCAGATACATATTATAATATACATCCAGACGATATATATTGTCGGGATAGCGGTTTTCGAGACGCAGGAATTCCTTTCTCGCTGCCGAGAAATCCTCAAGCTTATCCTTAAGGATCACACCCTCGTTATAAAGTCCCTCCTGAATGATATCGTTTGCTGTTTGGATCTCCTCTTCAGTGGTGGGAATCTGTTTAAGATAATAGGCCACGTTGTGAGGATCATTCTCATCATCCTTTTCCTCTTTTTTTCCGTCCTTATCTTCTTTATTTTCTTTATCGTAGTTATCGGGATCATCAGAATTATCCGAATTTTCTGAATTATCGGCCGTCTCCTCATCGAAAGAGAAGGAGCTCTTGTTGCGGCGGCGCCAGTCGTCTTCCAATTTTCGCGCTCCCCATCTGCGCTGGAATTCTGTCTTTCCCGCATTCTTTGTCATGGTGTTATAGAAATACCACGACTTGTCGGAATTCATCCCCACAGCCGGAGCGGGATTATTATCCTTAATGTTCTTGTTGCCCTCCTGCTCTGCCAGATAAGCCTCCTTCTTGGCCTCTTCCTCTTCCTTCTTCTCCTTAGCTATGAGGTCGTCAACAATTTTCTGACACACCTTTTCACGCTCCTCAGGCGTCATCTTTGAAAGTGTCAGCAAAGAGTCCTGCAGCTCCACATTGCCGGCATATACAGCCAGTTCGTCAAGCACATCCGAGCGACGCTTCAGCATCTTGTAGCCGGGATAGCTTTCCGGCAGCTGAGGCACAGCCTCGGAATAGCAGGGCTGAGCCTTCACATATTCCCCCTCGTCGAAATATATGTTGCCTAAAGCAAGCTGGGCAAGAGCCTTGTCGATGCCATTGCGGGTTGATTTCTCAACAGCGAGGGCATAATATTTCTTGGCCTGCACAGAATCGTTGCGCGACATCCACAAGTTTCCGACGGCATAATAAATCTGGTCGAGAAATTCCTTGTTGCGGGCATAGCGGGTCATGGCAAGCAAAGCGCCAACCTCTTTCTTCACATTCGAACCGGCATAGACCTCGCTCTGCTTTATGCGCGCGTTGAACTTGGCGCGATAGGGGAGAGAATTTCCTGATCCGGCTTTCTTGAACGCCTGATAAGCCTTCTGGCGCTCACCCTCGTGAGCATACACCTGCCCTAAAAGGAAATGGAGCCGGTTTTTCTGTGTGCCGGATGCTTTCTTTGCGGCCTGTGCAAGGTAAGGGATTGCCTGAGAATACTTTTCGGTGCGCACATAATAATCGCCCATAGCCCGGTTATAGAGATTCTTAAGCTTCTGGGTGGTGAGGTCTTTAGGCTTGACGAGGTGAAGAGCGTTTTCAGCCTCATAATTCCAGTCGAGGGCAAGGTAAGAGAGGGCAGTCCATATCCTTGCTTCAGTCACGACATCGGATAGCCAGGTGAAATGCTTGGAGATATAGAAGAATGTGGCGGCCGCGCCTAAGAAATCGCCGTTGAGATACTGTCCTTCCCCCATCAGGAGCCAGGCATTATGCAGGAAAGGATTGAATTCATCGCGGGCACGGAATGCCTTATCCTTAGGCGATGAATTCTTTTTTGGAGGCTTTTTCTTTATGGAATGAAGCTGGATAGCTTTCTGCATCTTCTCGATGGTGCGTTTGAAATCGCCTGTAGGCTGAGGCTGTTTCTGGTCGGCGCGCGCCTCGGCAGGATGAGTGAGCACAAAGCGGGAATAGTCGTCCTCATACTTTCCCTCCATCTCCTTTATCTGCTCATTATAATGCTCCTTGCCGTTGTAATAGACATTATAGCGCGTGGTGAAAGCCTGCCAGTTGCGCGAACCGGCAGTATTCTTCTTTGTCCCGCATCCGGCAAGGATGAGAAGGAGGATGGGTGTAATAATGAATGTTTTCGCTCTCAAAGAAATTCCGGAGAAAAGACTCCTGATGTTATAACGGAATATTAAGGAAAATATTAGTGAAGCGCGTCTTCCAAATCTCACAGCTCAGCCATGAATGCTTATGCCTGCGCTCCTACCAGCCTTTCTCCATTCTCGGCTATGAAATGGGTGAGGTCGGTGCCCCGGGCATCGGAGAGAAGATGGATTATTTCTCTGATGGGTAGCTCGGACTCATCAGTTTCAGCCAGGATGAGTTCGTGAGGGGCGTTATGCACGGTTGCCGGATTGAAATATTGTCCGAAAGAGAGATAGATACCCTCCCTTATGAACATTTCGGCTATGGTCGGCTTATTGCGGAAACCATGAATTATCCAGGGCTGCCGTGGCTGAAGCTCCTTGTGAATGCCTATTATTACGTCGTGAGCCTTGACATTGTGAATAAGCAAAGGCTTGCCAACTTTCTCCGACAGCTCAATCATCTGCTTGAAAACCAGCATCTGCCTGAACAGGGGTCCACCTTTGGGAATGTCAATGCCGGTTTCGCCTATGATCGCAACCTGAGGATGTTGAGCCGCCTTTTCCACTTTTTCCAGCAGCTTGGGCGAAATCTCCTCTATGAGTGTCCAGGGATGGATGCCAACGGAAAACCGTTGCTCAGGTGAGTATCCTTCCGGTATCAAAGATTCCTCTTTCGATTCGCGGAGATGAGAAGAGAGGTCGATCACTGCCTCCGGATTGGGCTTCATAGAATGTGTGTGAATATCGAGAATCATAGTATTGAGGGTTATAGAGTTATAAGGATATAGAGTTATAAGGTTATAGGGTTATAAGGTTATAAGAAATATGTTATGGCACGGGGTCATATCCTGAGCCACCCCATGGATGGCATCGGCTGATGCGTTTGATAGCCAGCCATAGCCCCTTTATTGGCCCATGCTTTGAAATAGCCTCTATGGCATATTGGCTGCAGGTGGGCTGATAACGGCAGGCTGCAGGGAAATGAGGGGAAATTGCTCCCTGATAGAAACGGATAAGGAGAATCATTATCTTTTTCATTCCCGGTTCAGTTTTTTCACCAGCCGTTCGAGGAGATTGATCATTTTTTTCTCCAAAGAGGCATAGGTCGTGTTTTCCTCTCCAAGGAAGATGAAAGCGATTGTGACAATCCCGATATCCTCCCTGCTCTCTATAACATCTGCCAAATGTGAGCGGTTCAGGCGGTAAGCCTCGCGTATGCGTCGGCGCAACAGCACTCTATCCACCGCCCGGCGACGTTTCTTCTTGGGGATGGTCACGAGCATCTGCAATTTACCGGTGTTTTGGGGAATCCCTGCGCGGAAAGCCTGCTGAAGCTCTTCCGGTGAGAGGGCTTTCCACACGAGCCTTATAGGGAAGTCATAGATGCTTTTCCCCTCGCTGAAAAGGGAATTGACAAGATTTTTATGCCGAAGCTTCTCCGGCTTGCGCAATGTGAGCCGGCGAGAAGGCTTTTTCTCTTCATTCAAAGTTTCCATATCGTTAATCTCCATAGCCGTGAATCACTGTTGTGCGTTGCCATAATTCCCTATCGCAGGGAGGATAAGGGATTCCATAATTTCATAACCCTTTGCGTTTGGATGCACGCCGTCGTTTGAAAGATCCGCGCGGAAACTGCGTTTGTCGGGCGCAAGGAGAGAGGCGTGGTAGTCAACATACGGGATATTGAATTCATCTGCCAAAGCTATGATGTGGCGATTAAGCGACTCAATCTTCTCCGGGGCATCGGTCACATTGCGGTTCCACTTGAAACCTGCGGCCGGGAGCACTGAAGTTAGTATCACGCCGATTCCGTTAGCACGGGCAATCTCCACCATAGAGCGGATATTGCCTATGGTCTTTTCCTCTGAATAGGGATGGGAATTTTCCGCAATATCGTTAGTTCCGCCGTTAAGCACAATGATTCGTGGCCGAAGGTTGATGGCATCCTCGCGGAATCGCGAAAGGAACTGATATGTGGTTTGTCCGGATATTCCGCGTCCCACGAAACCGTTCGCCGAGAAGAACCCCGGGCGCATCGAAGCCCAGCTGTCGGTGATCGAATTGCCGAAGAAAATAGCGTTCACGGGTTCGGAGCCGTTCTCTTGCAAAGCCTTATTGTCGTCAGCATATCGTGCGAAATTGGCCCAGTCATTCTTCTGTCCGAGCAGCGAGAAGGGGAGAAGAGATGAGAAGAGAGAAAAAAAGATGGTAATTATAGCTTTAAATCGGTTATTCATAACTATGCTTATGATTTTTTTAAAGAAAGTATGCAGTCGAGCAGATAGGGAGGCGTGATAATAAAGAGTAGGGCGCCAAGGCGGTTCTTGAGTCTTACATTCCGGTTTTTAAGTTCCTTAAAGGCATATTGGCTTAGAAATTTACGGATTTCCGCTTTCTTTTTGCCAAAAAAGGACTTATTTATGTCATTACCTCTTTTCCATTTATCATGTATAGCCAAAAGTTGCAGCATATTGTAATTGGCCGAAAAACGCCTGTCGAGAGCGGCCTCGGCAAGTGATGGATATTTTTCTGAAAGGAGTAAGCACATTCTTTCGGTCACATCGAGCACTAACAGGCGTTCGGGGCCGAACGTATGGAGTATGCTGCCCGCACGTTGTCTGTAAAGATATGCGGGAAGTGAAGATATGGCCACTTTTTTCGCTCTGAGAGCGATTCTGTAGAACATGTCAAGATCTTCGTAGATTTCGCCGGGATTCATTTTTAATCCGGAAAGCAATTCTTTCCGAAACAGTTTTCCCCCCAATGACGAGTTAACCCCTTTCTGATATAGGCTCTCCCTGACTGTTTCAATACCGTTGGAAATTCTGACCGATTTTTTGCTATGCGATTTTTTGCGGTTGCAATTATCAATTGCTTTATCTTCCTTTCCATCGGGAAACATGATGAATCCTCCGCAAGCCATATCAGCTCCTGTCTCGTCAATCAGTTTCAGCAGATGTTCAAGATTCCATGCAGGCCATATATCATCGCTGTCAAGAAAAGCGGCCAGTTCGCCACGTGCTTCCGAAATGCCGAGGTTGCGCACATTGGCCACTCCTTGATGATGTGTCCTGACAAGCCTTATCCTTGAATCAGTGGCGGCAAAGAGTGATATTATGGAGGCCGAGTTGTCGGTGCTCCCATCGTCAATGGCAATAAGTTCCCAATCGGTCATTGTCTGTGCAATGACCGATTTTATTGACGCTTCAAGCCAAGGCGCACTATTATATGTCGGCATTATTATACTTATCATCGAAATAAGTAGGTTTTGGAACTCTATCGACCTGTGAGAAACTACAAAAATATAAAAAAATGATGAGAAAACGATATTATTCTGTCAGATAAAGGGGAGGTAAAATAAATAAATCTTAAAAAATGCTGATATGTGCAGAAGATTTTCTAATTTTACAAGCTGAAATATAAATTTACAGGCTGAATAAACAGAGACACAACCAAAATCAGATAAGTAGATGAGCTTGCGTGATAAAATATCAGGGAAAGGATTGTTTAGAAATATTTTAGCATCTGTGCTGGCTTTTTCGGTCCTAATGCCGGCCTTGGCACTTCGCCTTGAGCCTATAAAATATGGGGATTTTTCAAATTGGGTTACGCGCAATATAAATGAATCCAAGGTGATCGGAGGAAAAACCAAGACAGTTTATGCCATAGGGCCTACCAAGACTATCAACGGCAACACGGCCTATTCCAATCAAGGGGGCTGTCCTTGGTCAACGAGCAACGTTTATGCCAAGGTGATGGGTGTGGTGAAAGGTTCTAACTCCGTCTCTCCTGCCATCCTGAACGGCAATAAGGTTGCCAAACTTGAAACCAAGATGGAGGAGGTGAAGGTAGCGGGGCTGCTGAATATGGATGTGATGGTGGCAGGTTCGATATTTTTAGGAAGAATGTTCGAGCCAATCTCTTCCACCAAGACCCCATTCTCCAAGATGGAGATGGGTATGCCCTACACAAAACGCCCCGTGGCGTTGGTGTTCGACTATAAGGTTGATATGCCGGCGGCTAATACAAGAATAAAGGCCACCGGATTTGGCGGAAAGAAAACCCTTCAGGGTCGCGACAACGCCGAGGTATATGTCCTGCTGCAGAAACGTTGGGAGGATGAGAAAGGGAACATCTATGCTCACCGTGTCGGCACCGGGCGCGAACGATATTCCAAGAGTGTGCCCTGGACCAAGGGGCATCAGTTGAAGATACAATATGGAGATATAACCAAAAAACCGGGCTATAAGGCATACATGGGCCTTCTTGATGGCAACAAGGCTTATTACGCTCGCAATTCAAAAGGGAAGATGGTGCCCGTGCATGAAGTAGGGTGGGCTTCTCCTGATGAAACTCCCACCCACGTGCTGGTTATGGCAAGCTCCTCTTGTGGAGAGCCTTTCATCGGCACAGAGGGCTTGGCATTATATATAGACAACATAGCCTTTGGCTTTTAGCCGAACGCTAATAACGGCATCATGATGAAACATGATAAGTCATGATGCAATATGATTAAGAAAAGGGCATCATGATGAAACAAGATTCAACATGATGCATCATGATTAAAAATTAGATTTATGAAAATAGCATTGATAGGATATGGCAAGATGGGCCATATCATCGAGAATATAGCGAAATCGCGTGGTCACGAAATAGTGAGCATAATCGATATGCACAACCCGGAGGAATTTGACTCAGATAAGTTCCGTTCGGCAGATGTAGCAATAGAGTTTACAATCCCCACGAGTGCCGAGGGGAATGTGAGGAGATGTTTCGAGGCGGGCGTGCCAGTTGTGAGCGGCACCACAGCATGGAACGACGCTCTCCCTGCAATGAAGGAATTGTGCGACGAGGGGAAAGGCACCCTGCTATGGGCTTCCAACTTCTCGGTAGGCGTTAATATATTCAAAGCTGTGAACCGCTATCTTGCGCGCCTGATGAACGCCTTCCCACAATACACTCCGCACATGGTGGAGACTCACCATATACATAAGCTCGACCATCCGTCTGGAACCGCGGTCACTCTTGCTGAGGAACTCATAGAGGAGAGCAATCGCGTCAATTCCTGGGCTGAACCCGAAGAGGGGAAGACGCTGGCTGAAGATGTGCTGGAGATTGACCATATCAGGAGCGGTGAAGTGCCGGGCATTCACACAATCGTATGGGACTCCGAACAGGACAGCATATCCATAACGCATTCTGCAAAGACACGCGAAGGTTTTGCAATGGGTGCGGTACTGGCCGGCGAATGGCTTGCCGGAAAAAAAGGGTTCCGCACCATCGACGAGATGTTCGGTGACCTTATAAATGGTTCTAAATAACAATTCATTAGCGGATGGAAACAAATAAAAAAGAGGAGCCTCTGAGGCGCCTCAGCTTCAAGGAACGTATCAAAAAAGTCAAGACCACCCGCTGGATACGCTTCGCCGTTGTCTCGGCAGTCTATATTTTCTGGGTTATCCTTATGGGTAATCCATGGCTTCTTTTCGGGTGGCTCATTCTTGCAGATATCTACATCACCGATATTTGCGACTGGGGATGGTGGAAACGCCGGAAAGGTATGCAACGCACAGTGATGGCCTGGGTCGATGCTATTGTATATGCCCTGGTCCTGATATATTTCGTGTTTGCTTTCATCGGGCAACAGTATGAGATTCCCTCATCGAGTCTTGAAAAGACACTCCTTGTGGGCGACCGCCTTTGGGTGGATAAAGCCACATTCGGTGCGCGGGTGCCACAGACTCCGCTCCATTTCCCGCTTGCGCAGCACACGATGCCGATCCTGAACACCAAAAGCTATATAGAGAATCCTCAGCTCAGCTATCACAGGTTGCCCGGCTTGCGTTCCATAGAGCGTGGCGACATAGTGGTGTTCAATTATCCGCAAGGCGACACGGTGGCTGTGAAGATCCCTAATCCTGACTATTACCAGATAAGCTACGAATTGAAGAAGAACGGGGTGGATAATCCCCTTGCCTATATCAAGAGCAATCCGCAGATGTTCGGGGAGGTGGTGGTGCGCCCTGTTGACCGCAGGGAGAATTACGTGAAACGCACCATAGGGCTTCCCGGAGAACGCATAAAGATTGTAGATGACGTGATCTATATCAATGGTCAAGCCATCAAAGAGCCTGAGAATGTGCAGTATAACTATATAGTGCCGGTGTCGGGTAATATTTCGGAGGAGAAATGGAAAGAACTCGGAGTGCGTCTTGAAGATGTAGGGAATGCCCCTGAATATAATGAGAGTGCCGGCTTCCGCTACTATAACATACCTCTCACCAAGGCCATGAAGGCTGAGATAGAGAAATGGCCTGAAGTTGTGGGTCCGCTCATTGCCGAAAGCGAAAGCGGGTTCTATGACCTCGGCAACGTGTTCCCTCTCGGCAATGATTATGGGTGGACTCGCACCAATATGGGGGAGTTCTGGATTCCGAAGCGCGGAGCCACATTGCATCTCACAAAAGAGAATTATCCAATTTATGAGAGGGCTATACGCACTTACGAAGGGAACGACCTTAAGATGACAGCCGATGGCAAGATATTCATCAATGGCAAGGAAACTGAATATTACACCTTCAAGATGGACTACTACTGGATGCAGGGTGACAACCGCGACCGCTCTGCCGATAGCCGTTACTGGGGTTTTGTGCCCGAAGACCACGTTGTCGGTGAGCCTGTGTTCGTGATCCTTTCGCTTGACAGCGACCGCGGCCTCTTTGACGGCAAGATACGCTGGAACCGCATCTTCAAGAAACCGAATCCCGACGGCAACCTATGATCCCATTCGCAGCGTCTGCCCAAAGATATTCCGGCTGGCTCCGCACCCTTTCAAAAGAGGAAGCGTTCCCCTCTGTCAAAGGTAAGGAGCAGGCAAGGACCTTGATTGACGGCGAGATAATGCTGAGTGTGCCCGTAGTGGGAGGCGCATCAAGGTTAAAACGCGATTGCGGGCCCGATGTCATGATTTCCGATCATGGCCGGTGGCAGGATGTGCATCTTGGAGCAATAAAAGCCGTTTATGGAAAAACTCCATATTTCCCGCATCTTTTCCCGGAGATTGAGAAAATATATAGGGAGCGAAGCAGCGGGAGCCTTGAGGAATTCAATCTGGCTCTGCATCAACTCGCGTTGCATTGGCTCGGATTGGATGAAGAGGGGTTCGTAGAGGAGATTCTGAGGCTGTCACCTGATAAAAAAAGCCTTTTGGGGAGGCTTGCAGAGGAGAACCGGAAAGATATTGACATGAGCCATTCAATATTCGGGTTATTGTTCCGTTTAGGAAGAGAGGGAGTGCTTGCATTATTATAATTTTAGCACTATTATAATTAGGGAAGATAAGATGGAACGGATAATAAAGATAATAATCATGCTTGCCGCCGCGACAATGGCTTCTATTGCGAGCCATGCCGAGGAGGTGCCCGATATGCCGTTGCAGGTTAAATATGTGAAGGGGTATTCCTATATAGTTGATGAGTATGGCGATAAGTGCCGTTACACTTTCCTTCGCGACCTCTATGTCTTCCCTCCCATAAAATTCAAGGACAAGAAGGAGGAGGAGTTTTATTGGCGCACTGTGAGGGATGTCCGCAAGACCCTTCCCTATGCCAAGCTTGCATTCGCTACCCTTTGCGAGACATACGAATATATCCAGACAATTCCCGACAAGAAAGCACGCGAAAAGCATCTCAAAACCCTTGAGAAAGATATTTTCGAGCAATATAAGCCTGTGGTGAAGCACATGACAAAGAATCAGGGGAAGATAATGCTCAAGCTAATCAACCGGGAAACAGACCAGACCTCATTCAACATCGTGAAAGCATTCTTAGGGAGTTTCCGCGCCGGTTTCTGGCAGACTTTCGGCCGCTTCTTCGGGATGAACATGAAATCCGGTTTTCATCCCGACAAGAACCGTGAGGACGCCATAATAGAGAGGATTGCCTGCCTGATTGAGCAGGGGGCACTCTGAATGTGGAACGGGGCACATTATTGCCGAATAAGGAATTAAAAATAGGTAAAAAGAAATTTTTAAGTTGTGTATTAAAATGCCTATCGGGGGGGGTAAATGGATAAAACCAGTTAAAAGAGGGGAGTTTAAGGAAAATATAGGATAAAATGTATTGCGGATTGAATTATTATGCTTACCTTTGCAAAAACCGTATAGAGTAATTTTTTCTTTTTTACATTAGTAAATTAGTTTAAACAGCTTCAATAGGTGCGATATTTTATAAACATTAGTGAATAAAGAATCTACAAACTTATTCATACCTTTTAACTTTTAGACTTACGTAGTGATGAACGTCATACTGAAGAGTATGGAGAGGCTCCCCATGCTTCGGGTAGTTGCATTCATTTTTGCCGTGGCTTTTATGCCCTCGCTGGCGCAGGGGCAATTTGCGATAAAAACCAATTTGCTCTATGATGCAACCACCACACCTAACATCGGAGCCGAAATAGGTGTCGGCTCCCGCAGCACAATAAGTCTTGTTTACGGACTGAATCCTTGGAAATTCAACAGTGAAAAGGTGCAGAGGAAAGCTATGCACTGGGTTGTCATGCCTGAATATCGCTGGTGGCTATGTTCCAAATTTGACGGTCATTTCATCGGGATTCATGCTTTGGGAGGACAATATAATGCCGCCAACATCAATATCCCCCTTCCTGGGGCTTTCTTCGGGGGAGAGAATCTTTCGAAAGGAGTGCGCGACTTCCGCTATGAAGGCTGGTATGCCGGCGGAGGTGTAACCTATGGATATCAGTGGGTATTGGGGAAGCATTGGAATTTTGAAGCCGAGATTGGTGCCGGATACGTTTATGCCGACTATAAGAAATTCAAATGTGCCGAGTGTGGCGCCAAATTAGGGGAGGGGAAAACCAATTACCTTGGAATCACCAAGCTTGGCCTCTCATTCATTTATCTATTTTAAGACATTCAGGGATGAAACGATATTTACACATCATAATGATGGCCGTGGCGGCCTTTGTGTGCGCGCCCGGAGCGTGCGCCGCCTATTCGATCTCGGCGGACAATGTTGTCTTGAACAGGATCAATGGAGGGAAGTCGCTGCATCTGTCGGCCGATATAGTGCTTGACTCATTGCGGCTGAAGGGTAATGAACAGATTTTTGTTACCCCCGTGATTGAAGGAGAGAATGGCGAGTCGGTCATCCTACCCACTATCCTTGTGACCGGCCGCGGAATGCATTATGCCTACGAAAGGGGAACGATGCGCGGTTTGAAGAAATATCGCAAGGAATATGATATAATGAAGGAGGTTCGACGCGACAACGGACATCCTCAGACAATAGATTATTCGGCAAGTGTGGAAATGCAACCATGGATGATGACACGCAATGTTAGCGTAAGTTTCCGGTTTGACAATTGCGGATGCGGAGTCCTCGCCGGCTCGTCAACAGGGGAACCGACTGATACTCTCCTGAACCCTGCCGGCAACATGTATGTGGCATATATCACTCCGCGCGTCACAGAATTGCCCGTCTCGATACACGAAGGGAGGGCACGGGTGCAGTTTGAGGTGGACCGCACAGAGCTTCACGACAATGTGTATCAATGCCGGAATGGCCAGAAGATAGATAACCGACAGCAACTGAAGGTGATTTACGATTCTATTGAATATGCCTTAACCGATCCGAACGTGGAGATAGCCAAGATCGAGATAATAGGATATGCTTCTCCCGAATCTCCCTATGAACACAATAAGGAACTGGCCACCGGCCGTTCGCGTGCCTTGGCGGAATATATCGGCAAATATGTGGGAAATAAATATCAAATTTCTCAGGATGTGACCGATTTTGATGCAGTGGCCGAGAACTGGGATGAGTTTCGCGATCAGGTGGTGAAGGCCAAGGATATAACGGATGCCCAGCGCGCCGCCCTCCTTGAACTGATCGACCGCCCGGCCTTCTCTCCCGCCGACTATGATGGAAAGGAGAAGGAATTGAAGACCGACCCGCGATTCAGAGACCTGTATAGAAATAAGATACTGCCTCAGTGGTTCCCGCATCTCAGGGCCACCAAGTTCAGGATAAGCACTCGCCTCAAACCGATGAATGACCGCCAGCTCTCCGAGATCGTGGCGGTGTCGCCCGAAAAGATGTCGCTCAATCAGATGATGCGTGTGGCTCGGCTTTATCCTGAAGGATCTGAAGACTTCGACAAGGTGATAGAGACAGCCTTGAAGTATTATCCCGATAGCGAGGAGGCCAACCTGAATGCCGCCGCGTCGGCATTGCGGAAGCAAGACCTGAAAAAAGCGGCTTCACTGCTCGAAAAAGCCGGTGATTCGCCGGAGGCTGTGAATGCGCGCGCAGTGCTTCTTGCCAAAGAAGGCGACTTGGAGGGAGCGCGAAAGCTCCTGGACACAGTAGAATCACTCCCCGAGGCTCAGAAGAACAGAGCCCTCTTGGGTGAGGATTAAAAAAGATATGGAGTGAAAATCCCTTCTTTGGTGAGATATAAGGAGGATAGGATATTAATAAGAAAAAAGCAAAACATCTATAACAATGAAACTGAAACAAATTTTATTAGGGACCCTTTGCGGAGGACTCCTTCTTTCTTGTTCGAATGACTTGCCCGAGCAACCCGGCAAAGTGATGGAGAACGAAACCACCACATACGTGCGCGTTTCGTTGGTTAGCGACGGTTTTACGCGTGCTGAGCAGTATGAGAATGGCAGCGACGACGAGAATCGTGTGAACCAGATACTCCTTATCTTCTTCGATGCCGGACGCAACTATGTGGGTAGGACCAACCTTACCGTTACCGATGAAAATACAGTGAGCACTCCTGGCACATCGAACACTGTTGAAAGGATGCTTACAATGGTTGCTCCTGTCAATCTACCGGAAAATATCAACTATCCGAGATATGTGGTTGCATTCGTGAACCCTACCGCCAAATACGGAGACCTTGCGGTTGATAAACTTGAAGAACTGATGACATTCATCAGAAACCGTGCGGATATCTCATATAATGGCTATCGCACAATGAACAACTCCCTATATTTCAGTCAGGAGAGTGGTAATAATGTGTTTGCTACCGAGGTTGATTTCAAATCGCAGTTCTTCGAGACTATGGAAGATGCGCGTGATGCCGAGGACGCTACAATCGACATAACCGTGGAGCGTATGGAAGCCAAAGTGCGTCTATCCACACCTCTTGATGCAATTCCACAGGAGAAGCCCTACCAGAGCAATTCAGGTGTGAGCGCTGACTCCTATACTCTGGAGTTTGTGCCTGAGGCATGGTTTGTGAACGGAACAGAGAAAAGGTCGTTCCTTTTGAAAAACTTCCGTCAGGTAAGAGACAATTATCTATCCGGTAATATGCCCGATGTTGACTATGGCATGAAGTTGAACGAGGTGCAGAATGCTTTCAAGGCCAATAACCAGAACAACGACGGTCGCTGGAACTATGTGAACGATGTCACTAATCTCCGTTCCTACTGGGCGATAGATCCAACCTATTTCATCATTGCTGACGATGCCGACACCTTCTATCCCGACGTGAGCTACGACGTGAAATACTTGGAGAGCATCAACCCCGAAGGACGAACTTTCCCCCTCACCTACCGTTCTTACGCCAATGTGCTTGAAGAGCAGCGCAACCACACAAGCACAAGCTACGTTAAGTTTAACAGCACAGTCAAGACTCACGAGTATGTACTTGAGAACACTCTGAGCTATGCCACAATGAACTCCATCAATGCCAAGGCCGCAATGGCTTCCGTGGTTCTTCTCGGCCATTACGTGGTCAAGAATGGAGCGGGGACCGTTGTGTTCGACGGAACCACAACCGATAAGAGTAAATCCTTCTATGTGCGTCATGAGGCGGAGGCCAACCGTCTTGTCATGATTTCCGATAACGAGGCAATTGATTTTATGCTTGAAAGAGGTGGAAGCACACTCTTCGTGCAAAGTGTGGATAAAGAAGGGAAACTTATCCCTAACTCTTACGAACCTCTCCGCGCCGCCCACCTTAAAAACAATCTGTATGGTGTGGGATACGAAGACTTTGAATTGAAATATCCGGCATCGACAACCACAGGAGGGAAGAAGCTTTCCGAACAGTGGCGCACATTGAATATCAAGAAGAATGCCGACGGAGCTTATAGCAACAAGATATTCATCTATGATCCCACCCAAAATAATGGTGCGGGCGGATATAAGAATATAACTGATGCCGATGCAACCGATCTTGTAAAGAAACTCTATGCCACTTACGGTGTGCTTGAGAAATTCCAGACCGGGAAAGCATATTTCAACGTGCCTCTGAAGCATATCTGGGGTGTCGGCACGACGAGCAACAAGTTTGACCCCAAGAGTGTGGTGCTTGGTGATTATGGTGTGGTTCGTAACCACGTCTATGACCTTACAATCAACAAGATTGAGGGTCTCGGAACCGGTATCGGCGACATCGAACAGCCTATCGTTCCTCCCACAGAGAACGAACAGTATTACATCAGCACCCGCATCCGCGTTCTGCAATGGCGTCTGGTGGGTCAGTCTGTGGATCTTTGATAATCCGTGAATCCTTAAAACAGATGACACTCACAGGATAGGAAATTTGAGGAAAACATTTTATGAGATTGAGTAAAAGTATATATAAGCGTGTATTTCTGAGTATAGTTGCTATACTCGCTCTCTCCTCTTGCAGTATGATGACCGAAGAGGAGCCGGACTGTAATCCATATTACAAAGTCCGTTTCATTTTCGAGAAGAATATGCTCTTTATCGATGCGTTCCGCACGCAGGTCGGCGAAGTTGATCTTTATGCGTTCGACTCTGCCGGCAATCTTGTATGGAAGGGTCATGAAGAAGGCGATGCCCTTGCTGAGGAAGGTTATCTTATGGATCTTCCCTTGGCTCCGGGAAATTATGACCTCGTGGCGTGGTGTCATAAGCGTCATGAGAATGCAGCGGGATTCAATCTCGCCGGCGGCGACAATCCGCTTACCTTTGATCACCTCAAAATGAAGGTTGAGCGTGAATATGATGGGAATCAGGCTCATTCCTCAAACGATTTACATGCCCTCTTCCATGGAAAAGTTAGTGTTGACCTCCCTGAAACGTGGGGAACTCACGTGGTGACCGTACCTCTGACTAAAGACACCAACTGCATACGCATTACGCTTGTGCATCTCAGTGGAAAAGAAATAAAGGAGGATGATTTTGATTTCAAGATCACCGACAGCAACGGGCATTTAGGACATGACAACCTTATCCTTGAGGATGAGCCGATAGAATATCGCTCATGGTTCAAAATGGAAGGGATCGCGAGCATGATTGTCCCTTCTCCGGATGATCCCGGCACTCCCGGCATCACACCACTTGAGGATGAATCGCGTGCCGTCACTCCTATCCATTCTCTTATGGCAGAGATGACCACTTCGCGTTTGCAGACGTGTAATGCCCCGGTACTTACAATCACACGCAAAAGCGACGGAGAGGAAGTTGTAAGCAATGTGCCTCTCTTAGATTATTTCCTTATGGTAAAGGGACAGTATCACCGCTCTATGGAGGATGACGACTATCTTGACCGTCAGGATGAATACAACATGACCTTCTTCATGAACGAAGATGGATCATGGTACAAGCAGGTGATTGATATTCTCAAATGGCGCGTCGTACGTCAGTCAACAGATTTATAATAACTAATAGGGAAATTCAATAATGAAATTTAAGTTGCTACACAAAATACTGAATCGGATTCCGGCTGCCGCTGCTATGCTCGCAATCGGGATGCTCTCGGCATGCGGCAACGACCCTCTAACCGACATCACTCCGGGGGACCTGTCCAATATTGATGTGAGCATCCGTCTCACGGCCGGGAATCAGAACTCCACCCGGAGCGAACTTCCGGAAATATTAGGAACATCATTAGAGAATAAAATAGATCTGAACGATCTTAAAGTCCTTATATTTGATGATAGCGGCACGCTTAGGGATATACTGTACGACGGCCGTCCGACTGATGATAATGTGAGGCTCTTGCAGATAGATGCGGTTGATTATGTGCTTACGGCAGCTCTTGACCCTATGAAATATTCGCTCACCGATAATCTTGCGGTAGGCGCTTTGGTCAATTGGAATTCGATGCAGGAAGATGGCATAGCATTAGAAACCGATGTTACCACTATCTCCGATCTGGAAAAGAAAACATTCAGTCTGAATGCAGCCGGAGCCTCTGAGGATGATTCGCCTGTATCATGGATTCCTGAAGAGGATAGCCTCATACCTATGTTCGGTATCCTCTATACCTCTCTCAAAGGCTACTTGCCGTCAGTTTTCAATAAAGGAAATCCGATGGATTTGGGTACTGTGAATCTTCTTCGATCGGTTGTGAAGATTGAAATTATAGATAATTCCACCAATGAGGATGTGCAGATCACATCCATCCTGCTTAAAGGAAGGAACACGCGGGGTTATCTGTCGCCCGTGCTCCATGACAAGGAAAATACGGGTCAGATAGTTTCGCCGAATATTCCGGGTCCATCTACATCTATCCTGAGCACGGATGCCGGTTTCACCGATGATGCAATTACCTTTCATAAGGAAGATAATAAGTATATAGCATATGTTCCGGAAATCCGCCTTGCCCGGGATTTGAACGATCGAGGGTATGTAGTGGTCAATATCCGCTATCACAACTATGATGATGAACGCTACATAATGCTTGCCCCATATAATGCGGAGAGAGTGCCGTATCATCCTGAAGAGGGATGGCCCGATGAATGGAAGGCGTTGCTGAGAAATCATATATACCGCTTCACCATCAACAGCATAACTGCCGATCCGAACCTTGATCTTACAGTAGATGTTCAACCTTTCAGCAGTGTGGAGCTTCTTGTAGATTTCGGATTGGAAAGAACGGAGGATGGATACATCGTAGTGCGCAATTCAAAAGGCGAGATCATTAAGTATATATGTACTGACGGCTCCATTCTGACAATGGCAGAGGATAATAGATGGCCTTATCTGGGAACCTTCAAAGGGGTGTTCGACAGCTCGAAACGCGTTCTTATAGGATATTTTGAGGACGGGAGGTCAATTATCTTCAATTATACTTCCGATGCAATAGATGATAATGATGTTACGAAGAATCTCGATTCTTGGGAAATATACTCCAGCCCGACGTTAGAGGAGAATGGAAGGCTTATTCCTGAGCATTTGCAGGAGACATTCAATTTCGTGGATTACTACAATGACGGCGATGAAGGGGGAGATGTAGTCAAATATGCCTATACTCATACGCAACTTGACGATAAAGGTCGCGTCGTTGAGGAATACAGGTATGCTACTCTTTCGGATTTCCAGCACCATAAAGAAAATAAAACAGAATATACAAGGACAAAGCTTGCCGATTTCAAAGGAAACAGGTATGGAGATAAAGTAATAACCTACTATAAGGAAAATGGTGAAATCATCTGTCAGATTAAAGTGACAGGTGAGAATGAAGAATACATTTATGATAATTTTGAGAAATGAATAAATATATAACTTACATACTTACCTTAATCTTTACGTTAGGACTTACCTCATGCCGGGATGATTTCTTCGGGAATATTTTCGAGCATGAGGGTAACGATGTTGTTCTTGACATTGATTTTATGCCTTCCGGATCCTCCGACTTGGAAACACGTGCATCGCTGTGGAGTTTCCCAGGAGATGGAATGAGCGATATCCGCGATCTCTGCCTCGTGCTGTTCAATGAGTCGGATCAACTTGAGGAGATTATAGACATCTCTAACATCACTGATGACATCACCTATATTGAAACGGAGGAAAATCGAACAGAAGCCGACACTTCCAACGGTCTCCCTACTACTGAAACCGTTTCAAAAAGAAGGAAATATCGTCTCAAGCTTCCTACGGGAAAATATTACGTGTATGCGGTTGCTAATTTGGGCACATATACCGCAGATGCAATTACGACATCCACATATAACGCTCTGCAGACAATGGATATCTCAGACCGTTCTAAGTTCAGGAGCTATCGTAAGATATGGCAAGCCGACAATTTCCGAAATAACTCGGAGATGACGGGAATATGTACAATCGGTGCATTAAACGGAAATGAGGTTTTCAGCAGCACTTCGGAGAAAACTATGGAGGAGAAACCGGTATATCTTCGTCCCGGCATAAACTTACATTGCTGGCTGCGTCGCCTGGCGTCAAAGGTAACAGTAGATTTTGATGCTGCTAATCTTGATCCATCCACTACCATTTATCTGAAGGAAATCCGCGTTAAAGACATAGCTTATGATTGCTCCCTAATTGAACCAAATACTGCTACTGCAAATAGGGATGTTGAACATGGCATCAGAAATGATGAAGGTCATGGCATCAGATTATGTGCAGATGCCTATGCAGCGGAAGGTCAGGAGGAGGAGAATCATGAGTTCTGGCCTTTTCTTACAGCGGGTGTGCCTACACTCCGTGATCTTACCGCTTCTATCAATAACCCCGATTCAAAGGCTCCGCAAGGACTTAAAAACCAAAAAGGGCTGTTGGAAAGCATAAGCCACAGCAATTCAGCTCCCTGTATCTTTTTCTACGAGAATATGCAGGGTAGAGATGAGAACAAGCCGAAGTTTGCAGATATTGATAATGGCGGTCCGGATGGTGTGATCGACAGTCCGGACAGCTTTTTAGAGACTGATCCTGACTTTAAGGATCAGGTACGGGCTGGTACATATGTTGAGGTGATCGCTTACTATCACTCGCTTGCCAAAGGAAATGAGGGCGAAGGTAACATAATCTACCGGTTTATGCTTGGAAAGGATGTGTTCTGCGACTATAACGTGGAACGCAACTATCACTACAAGCTTACGCTATGTTTCAACGGCTATGCCAACGATGTTGACTGGCATATCGAATATGACCGCGACAAACCGCCTTATTCTATGCCGGGAGAATACTATATATCTTATGGATATAATGAAATGACTGAGTTCCCGATCACTGTATCCGGAACTCTCAAAGACGGTATCATTACGGCTGAAATCATTGAGAATGATTGGGGTCCTTCTACCATGTGGGAAGAAACTCGTCCAACCGAGGGAACTGAAGGTGCAAATAGTTTTTATGCAAATTATCCTCGGTCCTCAGTAAAAGCTCCCACGCAAGACCCTGACAAGTTGAGCTTAGGTTTCCTTTCTTTAAGAAAGCCCCAAAATGAAATACTCGGATCTCAGATAGCTGTAGGAGATGGGGACAATCAGTCTCTCGGGTATTTATGGAAAATTTGGAATGGAGATCAGTTATCTGACGCCACAGATTATTCACGAACTGAGGTTTCCCTTAATGATGAAATCTATACAAAAGATTATTATGGTGTAAAGAACCCCGGCAAACGAACATTAGGTTATAGGGTATTTTCTTATGGAGATTTAGACTCAAAAGAAACCGGTGAAATAAATTATGACTCCTTTGTTCGTCCGGAGTATGCAGATGATAAAGACGGCGGATACCGTATTTATACAAAAAAATCAGCATCCAAGATATATCCCCGGCAGACTACCTTCTATATCCCCTTGTACACTCGCGAAAGAAACATCCTTACAAGAACCGGATTTACAGGAGAAAACCCTTACCTTTCCTATCAGCGTCGGGCAAAAGTTCGCTTTCGCTTTACTGTCATTGGTAGAGATGGAAGAGAGACTTATTGCGAGGAAACCATTCCGATCATTCAGGTAGCCAAATTAGGTAATCCTATGGCAATATGGCGGGAATGGAACAATGCGGCTCCATTTGATGTGCAGCTTAAGTATCTTGCCGAGGATGGTGTGAACTTTGTGGATCTGACCTCTCATGAGGGAGGATGGAGCGCAGAGGTGGAGCAGGGCGCTGACTGGATACTCCTTAACGGAGGGCGTAAGAAGGTGACGGGAGCAAAGGATGAAAAAATTCATTTCACTTACCGTCCTATCGGTATCCTTGCAAATCCTAATCAGGTGAGATGCGGAATCATTACTGTGAGATACCACAATTTCTCATGCATTCATAAAATATATGTGCGTCAAGGTTATGCACCTCTCCGATTGACTTCGGGAGAGCCTGCTTATCACACCGGCAACCTTGTTACGAAAAATAGTGAGGCTTCAAATCCATGCGATGAAGGCTCCCTTTTCCGTGCCGGTAATCTTGATGACCCAATTGATGCGGTCAATAATGTCAATGATGCGGATCCATGGGCAGAGCTCACCCCGGCCAAGTATAAGGATCATGCTGACACTCAGCTGAAAATAGCCGGCACTAACACTACTAAAAAGTGGGATAATATTACCTCAATAGGAACCGGAACTGATCTTAAATGGCCTACGAATCTCACAATTAACGGTAAAACAGCCCGGATAATGTCAATAGCTGATATCAGCAAGCTATGGGATGCCCAAGGTACAGGTAACAAGACCGATGAGCAACACAGGTACCAGTATGGTGTCATGTACAGCGATAAGGCTACCCAAACCAACAGTACGGCTAAAGATGTATTCCGTTATAAACAGGCTGATCCCACTACTTATTCCTACGGTATGCGAGGATGTGTAGTGTATAACAATACTAACGGGCGTCAGATTTTCTTCCCGATCGGATCTTCCGGTTACGGAAAAAGAAAGGCTCGGCGCAACACTACCCAAAATCCTGTTGTAGGTTCCCATGGTTATTATGCATCCATAGAAATCGGGACAGCGGTAGTGAGATACTCTACAGCCCGTGTAACATATATGGCCTTATCCAGTAAGCCTGAGTATCAGCCCTTGCTATGGGATATCTTCAGATCTGATGGTGCCAACTATTGGGCACAGGCGTTAGGCACTGATTCAAAAGGCGCTAACCGAGCAGCCCTTGATTTGAACTATAAAACCTTTGATTTCAGTTCCCTTGGAACTGAACCATTTGCCGGTAATGGATCTGATGCCCTCTTCATCCGTCTCGTAGAGGACTAAGAGACAACACACTCGGTCCAGAGAACGCGCCTGATGAATATTACAAAAACCGGGGTATGGCAGCTGCCATACCCCGGAAACCAAATGAAAAAACAGTTAGTTACTTTACTACTTTCTTGCCATTGACAATATAGATACCGGCTGGGAGATTTCCGAGATCTTCGACCCGGATGCCCTGCAGGTTATAAATTGTCTTCTCCTCTTCATCGTGTGCTGCAATCTCGTTTATCCCGACAGTACCAGAATTTTTGATTACGACTTTGTCGTTCCCCTCTACAGTGAAGATGTAGGAACTATTTTCTTCATCTTTTTCCACTTTATTGTCATTTACATTCACCAGTATATGTGAGTCCTCTCCGGGGATTATGGTCACTCTTGTTTCTGCAAAGCATTCAAGGCCATCCTCAACGTCAAACTCCTTGATAATATCGTGGGTTGCGGTGAAAGGCTCCACATCTTCAGCCACATCAAAGGTCACGTGGTAAACTTCGGGCGCTCCGTTGGGATAGATTTTTATGATATCTCCATTCTTAAGATTGTGCAATTCGAATGCAGTGCCACCATTAGTGGTCGGGGCACAGCGTTCGCCGTTGAGATATACCGATCTTTTGTCGTAGGCACCAAAAACGTTGAGTTTAAGAAGGGAAAGGTTAGACTTATCCCATTCATACAGGTTATATCCTGACTGGATCTTCCAAGAACCGCTCACAGAGCTTGCATCTTTGGCAAATATCACGATCTGTTGATCCATAACCATCTTCCGAGTATCCACTTCGATTCTCATCCCTTCGGTCAGTACAACCTTGTATGTGCGGGAACCGACAGATGTTTCCGCAATATCCATATCGTCAGCCTTGACCGACTCTATGCAATACCCTTCGTTAGCTTTAATAAAGATTGTGGGATTCTTTGATGAGATGGAAACGTTGTTTACACCATCCGTTAGTTCCTGCTCATTCTTCGAATAGTTAGAACCTTTTAATACTGTTATGGCTTGCGCATCATTTATATCAATAACATAGTTGACAGAGGGATATTTTGTTGCGTCGATTGTAATATCGAGTGGCCCGAAGATATAAGTTGACCAAGAGTCAAAAAAGCTTGTCTGCTCCACTCCGTTGGAACACTTTAAAGAATCGAACTTATAGTCGGAAGTGTTGCCATAGATCATGAGCATAGACCCTAATTGCACCATAAAATCGGGGGAGAGATAATCGGTCACTTCCTCTCCGTCAATTGTTACTTTTTCAATGAAGTCTTTGCCATCATTAAGGAAATTTAAACTTACTTTTACTTTTTCATCCGGAAAATCTGTCACCACGTCAACCTTCATTCCCTCTTTTATGGGAATATTGTATTTATTATTGACGGGATTCACATCCGTGCCATCAACCGAAACCTTATAGAATGGCCCTCCATCCTTATTCTTTATGGCGAGTTCCTCTTCCAGTCCAGGAATGAAATGAATGGTATTCTCGCCTATTTTAAGGTTGTCAAGGTTAGAGAATCCATTGAAGCCAAGTTGTGCTGTCATCTTCTCGGGATTATCTGTAGTGAGTGTGAATGTCCCGGTTCGAGCCTCATCAATGCTAACTGCGGTCACATTAAATGTGAACTTCCCATCATTATATATGTAATCGGAAAATGACTTAGTCCAGGAGTCAAGCACTTTACGGTTGCTGTCAGTGATTAGTTTTATTATGTTGCCTTCAGTGGCATTGATTTCAACAGTGGCAAAATCGCCAAGCATGTCTTCTCCAAAAGTGTTCGCTCCGTCATTTATTTCAACCGGCTCATCATTGATGAGCACTGAAATCAGGCTGGCATCGTTAACATTGATCACCAGACTACGCTCGGCCCGGGGCGATAACACTCCTGCGAGGAGCGAGATAATGAGGAAAATGGATTTAATAAAGTTATTCATATATGTTTAAGTTAATCGTTGGTTAGAAATGATGAGTATGACTATTTTACAATCTTTTTCCCGTCTTTGCGGATCATGATTCCCTTATATGATTTAGACTGAACTCTCAAGCCATCCGTGGAGAAGCCGGTGGTTTCCTTGCTCTCTTCTCCGGAAGCTGTGATCCCTCCAATGCCGGCTGGTGCAAGTATGGTCAGGACACCGTCGATGAATTCAACATCTTCGTTAATGACCGAGCCTCTTGAAAGCATGATAGGATATGTGCCGGGAGCGGATTCTTCAGTAGCTTCACAACTAATCTCAGGCCTACCTATCAGGGCATCTCCTTCAATCTTATATCCAAACATAGGATTCTCTTCTCCATAGTTACGCACCGCATTGCGTGCAGTCACTATTGTTCCAAATTCTATGATGTTATCATATTCTAAGCGCGCGGAGCCGGAATTATCCGAGCCTACGAATTTGCCCCATTCATGATGCGGCAAATAGTTCTTCCTTGACCCTCCATACACATGGAGGTTGCATTCAGAAACGACCACTGAATTGAGGACGTCATATCCGGTTTCCGGAACCTGCCGTGCCCTGAGTGTAATGTCGGAGAGTCCGTAACAGAGTTTAAAAGCTTCGTCGCCTATCTCCTTAATAGAGGAAGGGAGGTCAATCCATCTTAGAGTGGTCCGTCCCGAAAAAGCCTCATCGCATACCCTAATTACTCCCTCCGGTATTATAATTCCATCTTCACCGCCCGGCAGCACTGCTATCAGCTCGGATCTGTCGTTTGAGTAAACAGCTTCTCCGTCCCTTTCAAATCCGGCTCCGCTCTGAGGCATCTCCACAGACTCAAGATAGGGGCACATCGCGAAGGCTCCAATTCCGACATAATCCAACGTGGAGGGCAGGATGACCTTGCGCAGCGATGTTGAACCCGCAAAAGCGTGATCTGGCAGTTTCCCGTCGATAAATCTTGCGTCAGAGAGGTCAATATATTGTAAAGCTCCGTTACTTCTCCTTCCATCCGGCATCTTTCCGGCCAAGGTGCGCAAGGCAGAGATGTCGGATTCATTGAGGTTGCCAGTGATTTTTAGTGCCAAAGATGAAGAATGGTCCTTAAGGATCTGTTCCAGAGATCCGGGAGTGGGAGAGTCCAATTCAATTACTTCACGATCGGCATAAGGTGTATGCAAGCCTATTATCATGCTCTGATAGGATGTGTAGTAAGCCCCGTCAAGAGTTAGTCCGGGAATTTCAAACCATCCGTCGGAATCTCCATCCCAGCCCCAGTTGACATGAACCATGCCATCAGCACGGTAACCGTCGATTACGAATGAATGGGCTCCCATTACTTCATCGGTGCCATTATATATTATTGGAACTCCATCAAGAAGTTCATTGTAAACCAGATCCATCCAATAGGAATCTTTATTAGCGTTCCTATATAATACTCGAGCCGATGGATATTGAAGATATTCCCTGAGACCCTTGGTGGCCTCCTTGGCAGAAGTGTTACTTGCGAAATATCCATAATTCATATTGACCGCTACGCCCACGCAATAGACCAGAGAGGCAACCGCATTGGCTTGGACATCGGTATAGTCTCCTTTATAATCGTCAAGCATGTTTTCCCATTCAAAGGGAGTCTGATCAAAATCTACAGTTATCACCTGCCCATCTTTCAGGGTTAAAGAGCGGGTGCCAATCCCTGAGTAGGGGAACTTATTATAGTAGAGCACCTGGGAGACAGCAGTCGCCACGCATCCTGCCATATCTTTGTCGCCGTAGTAGTCGTCATAAGGGCACAAGTCATTATATGGTGAATATTGTCCCCATGCGGATGTTGTCAATGGGTCAACGTGATCGGGATATAACTCAGGATTAGGCCGAGGAAATTTCAATGGCCCGTCGTTGCTCCGTGATGATTCAAGCAGAGAGCTTGTGGCATGAAGCCACCACTTTAGCCCGGGATTCTCTTCCGGATTAAATTTGCCGGAAGAGACCGCTAAAACGGCAGGCTGACGGTCATCTCGTGATATGATGGCGTAACCTCTTTCCGGGAGGCCCATAACTGAAAGATTGTCATTAGAAAAAATCTCTTGAATGGTGGATTCCCGATTAATATATGACGATGGGAGCTTTTGTAATTCTGCAGCGGCCAGATTAGTTATTGATGTTCTTGATCTGGGAGATGCAATACAGAGTGAGCTGCCGAATATAAGGGATGCAGCTGCAATATATAGATTGAAATGTTTCATTACTTCTTGATGATTTTGGTTACTTTTCCGCTCTTAATATTCTTTTTAAGGTAGATGCCTGAGGGAAGATTGCAGAAAGCATCTTCATTTGCGGCTGCGGTCTGACCGTTGATGAAATAGTAAATGTTGCTTCCCTCCTCCATAGATGTTACAGTCGCAATTCCGGAGGTGTATAGGATATCCCCCGTGAGATCAGACTCGGAGTCTTCATACAATGCTGTCACGGAGTATCTGTCGCCTGAATGGCTGTGATCTATTTGATAGGTCTCTTTTTCGGTGAAAGCTTCAAGCGAGCCGTTACGATACACGTTGAATCCCTTAAGAACCGGAACAGGGGGTTCATAGGTGATATCATCAATGAAAACGGCATACTGGTCCACTCCAACATATCTGATTGCAAAACGCTTTGCTCCATCGGGTAATTGATACTTCACCTCATACCATTTCGAGCGTTCCACTTCCTCAGCAGCAAGGAGGGTGAAGTCTGCAGGATCGGTTGAACCATCAGACCATAATATCTCATACTTCTCCTCTTTGCCGAAGTTGTCAAGATATTTTCCTACAAAGAATGATATTTCCTGTGGATTGCCTGAAAGTTCGGGAGATATGATCCAGTCATCGTTTGAGCCGTTGGGGAGTTCCCAAGGATAAAAGGCATTGAACGTTGCGATGAATTGCTCACCGCTATGTGGAATGAAGGCCGGATATTCATCCAGGTTAAGTTCAAATTCGTATGGGTTCCATACAATCCAGGCATAAGGCTCTCTGAAATGTGGCATAATTTTGCCTTGATATCCGATTCCGGACATTTCCCCTTTGTCAAGGTCATGCAAAGACCAGAGACCGAAATCTTTTATGCTCCAGCAATCATATTCCTCGAAGTCTTCTGTAATTTTAAAGTTCTCAATCACCGGGCTTTCCCAGCTCAATATGCCGGACTCGGATAAGGAAAGGTTCCTAATACCGGGCATATCGCTTTTGCCGACAGCAAACCGATATTTGAGAGAATCATTATCAGGTTCCATATCGAATGGGAATTCCACTTTTATTTCGGGTGTGACAAAACCGTTGGAATTTACGGGTACAAGATATGGGAAAGTGATTTCATAAGATTCTTGCGGCTTAAGCATTTCCCCTTCAATGGTCTGACTACCCGTTTTATCATATAAGACTACCCGATAATTGTCGGCTGGCTGTTCCCCTTCATTGGTGATGCGAACTTTAAGGGGTATGGTGGAGCCTCCTTTCACCTTTGAAACGGGATTTCCCTTGAGTGATAAGTCATAGCGATTGAGTTCGCGGACTACGATATTGTCAAGGATAATCCCTTGCTTATAATTTGAACATTCACCCAAAAAAGATATAGTTATATAGGGGCATGCCCTGAGGGATGATAGAGAGACCTGATATCTTTTCCATCCGGAGCCGATAGCATTATTCAGGTCGAAGGTCTTTAAGGCAACTTCCTCACCGGTAAGAGGGTTGAACGCTGAGACAGTGAGCGAGGCCTTTTCGTCCTCTTTTATCGTATTTTCAAACAAGTCAAATTCAAGCACAGGATTCACTGTGCCGCACATATTGATTTTTCCGGAGGTGAGCTTTGACCAGTCGTCCTCGGAATAAGTGTTATATCTAACAGAGCCACCGTCATTGTCAGAAGAGGAGAAGGTGTAAAGATAAAAAGTCCAGCTCACACCCTTGCTCGATACGCGCCAGGAGGGATGACTCATCTTGGCGTCGGGGAAAGATTCAACAAACGGGATGGAATAAGTTTCTCCTGTCAGTAAAAGGGGGAGTGCAAAAACTATTTCACCTTCTTTACCATCCTCATTTGCGGAAACCCCTAAATAAAGGCTTTGTTGTTCGCCGGAGGTGGGAACTTCAAAACTGTATTCACACTCCTTAACTCCGGAGTCAGCCAGAACAGGATAGCCATCTTCATCCAATCCTATATATATGTTGTAGTCGATTGGCGATTCCCCTGTAGTTTCGGGCGCTTGCCATATTAGTTTCCCTTGGCCAAAGCCATTATCGATGACTTTGACGTTTGTCGGGATTAGATTCGAATACCTGAGTGTAGATTTTCTCTTTAAAATTTCATCGGGTTTAGGAAAATTTTCTGTGTTTTGAGACAGGGTTGATTCCGGAGTCGGATATTGAGCCCGCACCACCGACCCGTTCGGAAAGAGGAGGATATGACCCCCTAATAGAATTGTCAGAAGTAATTCTTTTTTCATATAGGCCACGATTAAAATGATTATGTAGCAAAGTTAGGTGTAAAACAATATTAATCCTCTTTTATGAAGGGGACAAATGGGTGACAAGATGTTAAAACCATCTATTTTAAAGGGGTTTGAGTGGGTCTAAACTATTTTCGGCTTCTAAGCTCGTGAGATATTTGTAGAGCTCGGCTGATGATGCCAGATTGAGTTTTTTCCCGATGCGTGTGCGTCTTTTTTTTGCAGAGTCGGGAGAAATATTCATAAGGGAGGCTATATCGTGGTTGCTGAGGTTCATGCTTATGTAAGCAAGGAACTGAAGGTCGGACTCCGAAAGATTTGGATGACGTGCCGAAAGGCGTTTCAGAAGATTTGGATGCGCTTTCTGGAAATCGGTTATGAACTTGTCACGTTGTTCCCCTTGGAGCAGAAGTGCCGAGAGATGTTTCACCAATTCTTTTGCTGCGGCATCGTTGGCAAGACCTTTTATCTCTCTGAATTTTTCGAGAAGTTCGGATATCAGCTTGTTTCTTGAAGCAATGAACATAGTGGTCGAGGCAAGCTCGTGGCTCTGTTTCTGCAGTTCCTTTTCGTATTGACTTTGGCGATATTTAGCATATAGCTCGGTCTCCCTCATTTGTGTTTCCACAAGTTTCTTCTCCTGCTGTTCCTTTTCAATCTCCAATTTAAGAAGTTTCTTCTGTTGACGGGAGCGGTTTATGAAACTGGCTACCGCGATTGCTCCTGCAATTAATGCCACTACGGCAATTATAACAAGAAGAATCGATATATCTCTAAGATGTTTGGCTTCGTCAATCTTCTTATTCATTCCTGACTCAGCCTCAAGCATCTGCATTTTAAGCCGATTATCTTCAATCAGCTTTTGATTATGGGCCTCGTTTTTCCTCTCTTTTGCTTCGGCTACTGAATCCAGGAACTCAACGGTTTGAGCATAGAGTCCCCTTTTCCTGTATATATCAGCAATCTCTTCATAGAATTCAGGTTTCTGTTCCACCGAAGCATTCTTTGCTTCTTTGAGTGCGATCGTCAGCGCTTCCTCATCATGGCCTATTGAGCGAAGAGCCTTTATGTGGTACAGTATGATTTGCAGACGTTCCGATTTAAGATAGGTTGTATCGGCAATTATGTCAGAAGATTCCTTGAAGAAGTCATTATACTTCTTCTCATTGAAAAGTATTTCGGCTTTCAGAGTGTGGAATTTGGTACGTATGTTATCCTTGCAGCCGGGATAATATTCATGTCCTATTTTCAGATATTCAGATGCCTCGCTTAAATTGTTAAGTTTGGTGGAAACAGATGCGAGATTAAGTGCGTAGGCCACTACTTGTGTGGAATCTCTTTCCTCAATCGAGCGGGAAAGGCATTTAAGCAGGACGTCGTGCGCTTTTGTGTAGTTCTTTTCTGAAAAATACACGCTCGCAATGGTATTCATAAGATACAATTCCTTCTCCCACTCCAAATTGCCTTTTGAATATATTTCCGATGCAAGGGCGCATTGTTCCATGGCTTTCCCATATTCGGAGGCCATGCTGTAGGTGATTCCAAGATGCAGTCTTGCCTCAAAAGCTTTATCGGCGGGCAGTTCTTTGTTGTTGCACAGCTCGGAAAATATGAAAAATGCATCCTGAAGCTCTCTTTTGCGTAAAGCCGTTTTCCCCTCTTCAATCCTCTTTTCAAAGGCGTTAGTGTTCTCGGCGTTGAGGGGGAGGAGAAATAGGATAAGAAGGACTAATGTGAGAATGTTCTTCATAACCGGAAATCAATAACAGGATGTGTCAAATTATGTTTATTCTTCCGATACATCATCATTATCTTATAAAACGATATGAAGGCACGTTTATTTGATGGATCCCTATCTTCGTGTCTTTAACGTTTTCTGTGTCTAATCAGAGGATGCTTGAGGGTGGATAACTTGAGGGTGGGATAAAAGGAAAGAAGGTGTGCCAAATTTTCGAATTTTGACACACCGTCTTTGCAATATTGGAATTTTCTTAAATTTACTTCTTTAAAAAGAGGTGTTAAATGAGAATAAAGCAAAAATAGGCGTTAAGTTAAAATGACTTTTACGTCACACAGTGAGGATTTCTTTCTCCTTTTCTGCGAACACGGCGTCGATTTTCTTCATATATTTGTCGTGAAGTTTCTGAACGTCGTTCTCGGCATCCTTCTCCACATCTTCGCTGAGGCCTTTCTTGATCTCTTTCTTCAAGCCATCGATGGCTTCGCGACGCGCGTTGCGAACCGATACTTTGGCATTCTCGGCCTCACCTTTGCTTTGCTTCACGAGCGCCTTGCGGCGATCTTCGGTAAGCGGAGGGATGGAGAGCCGGATCACTTCACCGTTGTTCTCGGGAGTAATTCCTAACTCTGAGTTGATGATCGCTTTCTCAATCTCCTTGAACATCGATTTCTCCCACGGGGTGATGGCGATGGTGCGGGCATCAGGCACACTGACATTAGCCACGTTTGAGATTGGGGCAAGCGAACCGTAATAGTCAACACGGATTCCGTCGAGAAGTTTTGGGGATGCCTTTCCGGCGCGGATATGGCTCAGAGTGTCTTCCAGATATTCCACAGCAAGCTGCATGGAATCTTCTGCATTCGATAAATATTCTTTAACTTCCATATATTTTGAATTTAATTATAGTCATGGGAAATCATGATGCGACACGATAAATCTTGCTTTATTTTGCTTTGACGAGGGTTCCGACGTTGTCGCCCGAGAGCATTTTCTTGAGGTTTCCTTCGATATCCATGTTGAATACATATATGGGCATCCCGTTCTCCTTGCAAAGTGCGGTGGCGGTGAGGTCCATCACCTTCAGTCCCCGTGCAAGCACCTCATCGTAGGTTATTTCATCGAATTTTTCAGCTTTGGGATCTTTCTCCGGATCGGCGGTGTAAACGCCGTCAACACGGGTTCCTTTAAGCATCACGTCGGCTTCGATTTCAATTGCGCGCAGGGCAGAGCCGGTGTCGGTGGTGAAATAGGGGTTGCCGGTGCCGCAGGATATGATTGCAACTTTCCCCTCTTTCATTGCTTCTATTGCACGCCATTTGGAATAATGGATTCCGATGGGATGCATGTCAATTGCCGTGAATACCTGCGCGGGCTGTCCGATAGCCTCAAGGGCGGAACTGAGGGCAAGGGAATTGATCACGGTGGCAAGCATTCCCATCTGGTCGCCTTTCACACGGTCGAACCCGGCGCCGGCGCCGGAAAGCCCGCGGAAGATGTTGCCTCCGCCGATTACGATTCCAATCTGCACGCCTGTGTCGGCCATCTCCTTTATCTGGCGCGCGTATGAATTTAGACGTTCCGTGTCTATGCCTGTGCCGTGACCGGCGGCAAGTGACTCTCCCGAGAGTTTAAGCAGTATTCTTGTATATTTCATCCTGTTTTTTCGTTATTTCTCCTATATGAAGTGGTTTAATCAACTTCTTACCCTCAAAGTTAATATAAAATTAGAAAAGAATGAAGAGTAAAGTTAAAATAAGTATAAAGATTAGAAGATTTTTTGTAATTTTGTAGCTCTTATGGAGCAATTTGAAAAAATAAGAATGAGGCTTGACCCTGAGCTTAAGGCAATGAACGAAATCATTACCGACACATTGCGCACGGGCAACCGGATGATGAATGGAATTGTGACCACCTATCTTGAAAAGAAAGGGAAGCAGATCCGTCCTATCCTTGTTATTTTAAGCGCGAAGATGTTCGGAGATGTGAATGAGGATGTGCTGCACGCCGGAGCGTCGCTCGAAATGCTCCACAATGCGTCGCTCATTCACGATGATGTTGTCGATGAGACGGAGCTCCGGAGGGGTGAATCCACAATCAATCGTATGTGGGGGAACCACGTGGCCGTTCTGGTGGGTGACTTCTTTGTGTCGAATGCCCTTGCCGCCGGAATCAAGACAGGACACCTATCCATCATATCCGCGTTGTCGGCTCTTGGGAAAGAGCTTTCTCTCGGAGAGATAGACCAGATCACCAATGCGCGTGAGCACCATTTCGATGAGGCAAGCTATTTTATGATGATCCGCAAGAAGACTGCCTCGCTCTTTATGCATTGCGTCAAGATGGGTGCCGAAGCGGTCAATGCGCCTCAGGAAGAGATTGCTCCGATGGTTACATACGCCGAACTCTTAGGCCTCTGTTTCCAGATAAAGGATGATATTTTTGATTATTACGACAATCCTCAGATAGGGAAGCCCACGGGGAATGACCTTCGCGAGGGGAAAGTGACTCTCCCGCTTCTTTATGCGCTCAATAATGCTGACGAGGAGGACGCAGAGCAGATGCGGGAACTGATAAAGAAAGGGGATCTCTCCGCTGAGGAGATAAACCGTCTCATAGAGTTTGCAAAGATTGAAGGCGGGATTGACTATGCATTCGAGGTGATGCGCAAGATGCAGGAGGAGGCCAACGCAATCATAGACCGTTATCCTGACTCATCCTCCAAAGAGGCCTTCAAGGAGATATTCGAATTCATAATTTCAAGAGACAGATAATGGCATCATGATGCCATTAGGAATCATGATGAAACATGATAAAACATGGTGCATCATGATTACAAATTAGCCTTAGGGCAGCAATCTGAAAGAGCGACGATGAATCGGCGTGATGCCGAGCCGTGCAATAGCTTCGCGATGCTCCTTTGTGGGATAGCCTGCGTTGCGATCCCATCCATAACCGGGATAAGATTCATTATATTTCAGCATCAGTTCGTCGCGGTGGGTCTTGGCAAGTATTGACGCGGCCGCTATCGACATATATTTTCCGTCGCCCTTCACCACTGTGGTGTGCGGGATATCCATAAAAGATTCCGGGTCGCGATATGGGGTGAAACGGTTGCCATCCACAAGTATATGCTTCGGTCGAATTTTGAGGCAGTCGAGAGCCCGTTGCATGCCTGCAATCGAAGCCTTCAGTATATTTATGCGGTCAATCTCCTCCGGTTCCACCATCACCACTGCCCAGGCAAGTGCTTCGCGCTCGATGATCGGACGCAGCTCTTCCCTCCTCTTGGCTGATAGCTGTTTGGAGTCGTTGAGTCCCTCACACGAGAAATCAGGCGGTAGGATAACGGCAGCGCAGGAAACCGGGCCGCACAGACACCCACGTCCGGCTTCGTCACATCCGGCCTCGGCTATTCCTTCTATCATATAAGGGAGAAGCATGCTCAGGTTATGGGGTTATAAGGTTATAGGGTTATGGGGTTATAGGAGATCGAGGTCAGAATCTCCGGCAGGTGATGACGGTTCGGTCTGTCTTTAATACCAAGGCTTTCCCATCAAGTTTCACGATATCTAACGTTACCGGGTTTGAGAATATTCCATAACGGCCAAGCTGATTATTTACATTCTCCGGCTTAACGTAAGGGAAGTCGCAAGAGAGGGTGCCCCCTTTTTTGTCATAGCTCATATTCCCTGACATGATGCCGTTGCCTGTTAACTGGATTATGTGGAGATTAATGCAGATATATGATTGGTTGGCCGGCACAGAGACTTCCCCTGTTGAAACCTCTTCTATCGACATAATCTGCCACTGGCCATCGAGCTTCCCGTTATGGGAGGCTTTGTTGCAGGAGGGGAGAGATAGCAGAGCCACTGCAAGAGTAAATATAAGGGCTATATATTTTATAAACTTCATCTTTTCAGGAATTAAAAGGTGAAACGACTTGTGTTGCTTTAAGATTCAGCCAAGTTTTCTGATCTTCTCTTTGTTACTTGAGGAACCATCCGGTCTTGCTGATTTTCAATGAGACTCCATAGCTGTTGCCGAGCATCGAGCCGGCATCCATGCCGAAGCCTAACGCGCCTTCCCAGCCTTTAAGGCTCTTTGGCTTCCAGTTCACTTCAGCAAGCAGGTTGAAATTGCTTTTCACATCGGGCAGGGGGGTGGGGTATGTGCCCCATCCTTTTGAATAAGAGGCAAGGAGGCGATAACCAATTTCATCGGTAGGATTCCCTTTTATTCCTAAATGATGAGCCCAGACACGGTTGCAGAGGAAATATAATTGATGATTGGCATTATATATTGGTGAAATGACAAGAGGATTCCCTATGCCCATTCCCCAGTGTTGCCAGCCATTATAATTATAGTTATTGTAATAGTTGTCGCGACCCGACACCTGTTCTGTTATCTCCGCGTTGTGATCCCAGTAAACCGCCCCTGACTGGTCTTTGGTGTATAGGAACTCATATACAGCTTCCGATACCCAACGGTTTTTGGGGAAATGCGCTTCAACGCCGTAAAGGCCATCTTTCCAGGGATAATCGAAAGTCATCATGGAATGGTCCTCGAAGAAATGCTCATAATATAGCTTCACGCTCCAGTCAGCGGCCGGTTTCCAAGCCAGGGCGAAATTCCAGGCACCGAGCATATTCCCTTCCACATTCAACTGGTCGCTGTCGGGTGTGTCGGTTCCTCCCTTCATAGGGATAATGGCTTTGATCCAGTTTTTCCAACCGCGTGGCATCTTTCCGATCAGCTCGCCATCCTTATATCGGTCTCCTCCGAATTGCGTTGCCATCTCCATTCCTATCTCTCCTACAAGAGGAAATTCGCGAGTATTACCTACACGGAATGATATTGCCTTGGAATGATAAAGGGTATTGAGAGTGTAAGATGTGCCGGGGCCGGCCCAAGATTTTATCCATCGGTTGTCGGTGAACATTCCGAAAGCACCATAGAGCTTCACGCCGAACCATCCTTTTGTTCCCCACACATCGGCATAGTCAAATATTCCAATCCTCACCTGGGGAATCGGGCGGGCATTCCCGGAAAACATCATGTTGCCGGAACCCAAATCGGAGTTGCGGATGAACCCGTTCAGTTCCTTTGAGCCTACAAGAAGGTTTAGGCAACGGTATTTTACCTCACCGTAAAGTTGCTGCACCACAAAAACAGAGGTGAAACGAGCCGCTACAGCCAAGTCGGCTCCCGCGCCCCACGTGAACCGTTTTGTGGTGTCCATGTCGTGAAACACCCCTGCACGGAGATAAGCGTTGTTTCTGGTTATGGAGGAGAGCCCGTACTGGTTGTTAGCCATCCAGAATGGGGTGTGTTGGCCTCCTGCAAATGAGGCCCCGATTTCAGCATGGTAACGGATAGAGTCGTTCCATTCCCCCTTGGCGTTGAAGGCCGTTAAGGAGAGAAGGAGCGAGAGAAGCGGAAATAGGCGGCGAAGGTTGCTCATGTTGGAATAGTTTGGAGTGGGATTATGAAAAAATTTGAGACCGACGGTCAAAAAAAAGACTGCCGGTCTCGGGGATAGGATGGATTTGGGGAAGTAGTCCATAGGAGAGTCGAACTCCTCTTTAGAGAATGAAAATCTCTCGTCCTAACCGATAGACGAATGG